>JBBDNV010000051.1:7716-33170 GCA_040877415.1 Pirellulales bacterium | reverse complement strand
CCCACTCGCTGCTATCACACCGCCGCCTAAAAAACAAACCGCAGGCTGCACCCGAGGCACCAAAGAAACGATGATGGCCGAGCGCGCGTATCAGCCGGCCGCCGCCCCGACGGGCGAATCGGTTGTGACGACCCCCAGTTCGTCGAACACCGCGTCGATCAAATCCGATTCGAGGTGCGCCAAGTTGGCGCCGGCTCCGCCCAAAAGTGCCAAATCGGCCAGTTGCTTGACGCGGCGCGGAACGCCGCCGGTCAGCTCGTGCAAGCGGCGCAGGGCCGATTCGCTGAAGATGGGCGTGGAGCGCCCGGCCGCGGCCAATGACTTTTTGACGAACGCCGCCGTGTCGTCCTGGTCCCAGCCCACCAGGTCGACGCGCAGCTCGGCCAACTCCAGAATCCGCGTGCCGAGCTTGTGCAGTTGTCGCCCGCGGGCGGCCAGGACCATGGTCAACCGGGCGTCGCTGATCTGGTTGAGCCGCGCGAGCCGCGCGATCTCGTCGAGCACCTCGCGTGCGGCCTCGTCGGCGTCGTCCAACAGCAGGATGGTCGCGATCTGCTGGTGGCGGTTGGCGATGATATGGTCCTCCACCGCGCGGCCCAGCGCAAACTCGCCGGCCGAGGAGAGCGTTTCGGTGCCCAATTGTCCGCCGAGGAGCCACAAAAACTCGCGCCGTCCGATGCCCACCAGGCTGACTACTGCCGGCTGGCGGTTCACCACGCCCAGCTCTCTGGCAAAGAATTCGAGCAAGAGCGACTTGCCGCTTCCCGGTCCGCCCAACAGCAGGCCCAGCGTGCGGCGCTGCTCCACCAGAAAATCGAGCCGCGCAAGCGCCTCGTCCTGCGCCGGACCCTGCTGGAAATAGCGCGGATCCAGATTGCCCCGAAACGGCGATTGGCTGAGGCCCCAATAGGCTAGATACATAGGTGGCTCGCTCGATTTGTGCGCGCACGCTAGCACGCCCGGGCGGTTGGTTCCGCGCCGGTGTCATCTTCGGTAGAATTGCTGCGACTGCTTGAGCTAAACGCTTTTGCCCGACGCGAGCAGCGTGCTTGCACGAGGCGTGCCAGGGGTGGCTCGTGTAGGCGTGCCGTTGGCACTCTCTTGACAAGCAAGCAGTGGCAACCACAGATGGCCGACCGCTACTTTGTCGAAAGTCCCATCCGGAACTCGTCGGCCCGGCTCGTGGCCGGCGAAGCCCATCATTTGGCGCACGTGATGCGCGCGGCTCCGGGCGCGATGGTGACGCTCTTCGACGGCAGCGGGGCGGAATTCGCCGCCCGCGTGGAAAAGGTCGGCCGCGCCGAAATCGAGCTGGCGATCGTTTCCCGCGAGCCGGTCGATCGCGAGCTGCCCGTGCCGGTGACGTTGGGCGTCGCTTTGCCCAAGGGCGATCGCCAGCGCTGGCTGGTGGAAAAAGCCACGGAACTGGGCATCGGGCGGCTCGTGCCGCTAGTGACTGAGCACGGCAACATTCGCGTGTCGCCCGCCACCTTGGCAAAACTTCGCCGCGCCGTCATCGAGGCCTGCAAACAATGCGGCCGCAACCGGCTGATGGAAATCGCCCTTTCGCAGCCGCTGGAAGAGTTTCTCACCGATCGAGATGACGGCGGCCTCCGTTTGATCGCGCATCGGCCCGGAAAAAGCTGCCGGCAAGCGCTCGACGCGTCGCTGCCGCGGGGGGCCGCGACGCAATCCGTCGTCCTGGCGATCGGCCCCGAAGGCGGATTCACGCCGGCCGAAATCGAACGGGCCCAATCCCGCGGCTGGCAAGCCGTCGACCTCGGGCCGCGCGTCCTGCGCGTCGAAACCGCGGCCGTGGCACTCGCGGCGGCGGTTGTCGGCCGACTCGAAGGGCCGTCATAACATGCTCGGCGTCGGATTGTGATCGACCGCGGTTGCGTCTTCGTCGCTCAACGGTTCGTCGGAGTAGCTCCAGCCCTGATAGCTGGCCAGCGAGCTGCCCTGCTCGAATTTGTGGACGCCTTCTTTCTCCCAGAGCGTGGCCCAGCGGACGTAGCTCCGCAACTGCTGTTCGGAGTCGAAGGTGGCCGCGAGCTTGCGCCGCACGTTCGACTTGGATCCGTAGAGGTAGTACATCGCGCCTTCCGGAGCGTCGATCCCGCCCCGCGCTACTTGTCGGCCGGCACTTGCTCACCCGCTTTGACGATCCGGCCGAACATTTGTCCGCCGTGATCGCTGCCGCTCCAGGTGCCCGCGTATTGATCGCCATAGATCACGACGCGCGCCGAATACGTGCCCAGACCGGGAAAGGCCACGCTGGTGACGGAGATCACCGGGGTGTCGCCGGCCCATTTAACCGGCAGGGCCAGCGGCAGCTTGACGTCGTGATTGCCGTATTGAATGCGGGCTTCGAACGACCAGAAACCGTTTTTGAGCTTCTTGACCGTACCCAGCGTGTACTTGTCTTTCGCGAGCGGCTTGTCGTCGTTGAGGCCGGTGATCGTGAATTGCCCAACCAGCGTGGCGCCGGAGAGGGTCTCGGCGAATTGTTTTTCGAGCTGCTCCTGGCTCGGCTCGGGGCTGGCCCCTTTATCCGGCGCCGCTTGGGCGAAAGCCAGCGAGGCAGACACGAACAGGCCAACGAGCGCGGACGCGATGTGGCGGTTTGTCATGACGGTGGTCCCCGGTATCGGTGAGCGGTCTGGTTTGGCTCGTGCTCGATTGTAGTGTCCCGGCAAGCGCCGTGCGAGCCATTCGTTGCGCGTCGGGTTAGTGTATGGGCGGGCTATAAATTCGTGAGATACTTCACGGCCTCGCCGATTTCAAATTCGGGATTTTCCGACTCATCGCGGGCGATCGTAAAATACCCGCGGTATTGATGGTCCTCCAAGGCGCCCAGCAGTGCCGGGAAATCGGCCGTCCCGCGCCCGAGCGCTACTTCCAGGCCCCGCCCGCGGGCCAGATCGCGCACCGCGTCACGGGCATGCACGTGCAAAATGTGAGGACCCAGCGATTGGACGGCCTCGAGCGGCGAGAAGCCATTGATGATCAGGTTGCCGGGATCCAGATCGACGCCGATGCCGCCTTCGGGCAGCGAGCGGATCAAGCGGGCCAGGTCGGCTCCGCTTTCGGTGCCGGTTTGCGCGGCCAGCAGCGCGCCGGTGTGCTGGCCGTATGAGCTCAAGTCGGCAAGCGTCTCGACCAGCAGGTTCCACGTCCGGCCTTGCGGCTTATCGGGCACGCGACCGACCTGGTTGACGACCACGGGAGCGCGCAGATCGGCGGCCATTTTCATGGCCCCTTTTGTGGCCGCCACGCGGCGCTCGATGTCGTCCGCAACGTCGTAACCGCGGCGCGTGTGGAAGCCGACGGCCGAGACGCGCAGATTATGATCGTCCAACAAGCGGCGCAGCTCCCGCAGAGCGGTCCCGGTCAGTTCTTGCGGACGGAATTCGCGCCGGGCGTCGATCTCCACTCCGCTTGCGCCCAACCGCGCGGCCGCGACCAGCGCTTTGCGCACGGGCAGCCGCAAACTGGCCAATTGAATGGCGATCTTCAAGGCGGGCACGTGGGGGCGATCTCCGCGAGGAGGTTTTTGGATTGCGAGAGCTTGTCAAAGCGTGCGTCTTGTGCGTTGTTTACTGATTGTATCGCCCGCTTCGGTCGCGCCCACAAGCGCAATTCGCGGCCGCGGCGATTGGGCCGCACCCGAGGCCGCCGTTTGCACATACATTTTCTTTGTGGCCACGAGCGAAAACGCGTACAGTAGTACTCACGCGCCGCGATGGCTCAATCGCGCCGGTTCGTTGATATCACGTCGATTTCGCACACACGGTCGTCATGCTCTCGGTTGCCGACGTCGCCCAGTTCCTGAACGAGTTTGCGCCCCCGGCGCTCGCCGAGTCGTGGGACAACGTCGGGCTGTTGGTGGGCCGTTACGATCAGCCGCTTGCGCGCGTGATGACCTGCCTGACGATTACGTCCCCAAGCGCCGCCGAAGCGGTTGCCGAGCGGGCCGACCTGGTCGTCAGCCACCATCCGCTGCCGTTTCGACCGCTCGCGCGGCTCACCAGCGAAACGAGCGAAGGGCGTTTGCTGTTGGAGTTGATCGGCGCGAAGATCGCCGTGTTCAGCCCGCACACTGCTTTCGATTCGGCCCAACAGGGGATCAACCAGCGACTGGCCGGCGGATTGCAACTGGGCGACATCGGGCCGCTGGTGCCGGGCGTGGAAGCCGGTCAGGGGGCCGGTCGATTCGGCACGCTCGGCAAAACGATCACCTTGGAGGAACTGGCCGATCGTGTAAAAAAACTGCTGGCGATCGAGAATCTTCAGGCCGTCGGCCCGCTCGACCAACACGTGCGCACCGTGGCCGTGGCCTGCGGCAGCGCCGGCGAGTTTCTCGAGCCGGCCAAGGTGGCCGGATGCGATTGCCTGGTCACCGGCGAAGTGCGTTTTCACGCCTGCCTGGAAGCCGAATCGCTCGGCATGGGGCTGGTGCTGGCGGGCCACTTTGCCAGCGAACGATTTGCGGTCGAACAACTGGCCGGCGTGCTGGCTCGAGAGTTCCCCGAACTGGAAGTCTGGGCCAGCAAACAGGAAAAAGACCCCTTGCACTGGCTGTAACGCTAAAATACTAACTCGAATCGCACGCGAGGGCTGCGTACTTAGTCGGTCTCCCTTCTTTGCGCTTCGGGCCTGCGTTTGGCCCCAGAGAGCGGTCGCGTTTTCGCCGCGATGGTTTACAATAACTGGTCTCCATCATCCCCGGCCACTTTCAGCCGTCAACCACCAGCTCCCAACATGGCGCAACCGTTTCTCACCGCGCTGCCGATATACAACGAAGCGGGACACGTCGAGGCCGTGCTCGAGGCGGTGTTGCGATACAGCCGCGACGTGCTGGTCGTCGACGACGGTTCGACGGACGGCACCGGCGAGCTTTTGGCGCGCCGCGGCGACATTCAGCGCATCACGCACGAGCGCAATCTGGGCTACGGCGCCGCCCTGCGCAGCGCTTTCCAATGGACGCTTGCGCAAGGCTACGACGTGCTGGTGACGATCGATTGCGACGGCCAGCACGAACCGCAGCGGATTCCCGAATTTGTCGCCGCCGCGGCCCGAGCCCAAATTGTCTCGGGCAGCCGCTACCTGGAACGGCTGGACGACGCCAGCGTGCCGCCCGAGGACCGGCGTCGCATCAACGTCGAGATCACGGCCGAGCTGAACCGGCGATTGGGGCTCCAGTTGACCGACGCGTTTTGCGGATTCAAGGCGTATCGGCGCGAGGCGCTGGCGGCGCTGACGATTACCGAAACCGGCTATGCGATGCCGCTCGAGGTTTGGGTGCAGGCGGCTCGCGCCAGTCTTTCGATCGTCGAGCTGGGGGTGCCATTGATCTATCTGGAGGAGAAGCGCTCGTTCGGCGGCTCGCTGGACGACGCCGGCACGCGACTGCAATACTATTACCAGGTATTGGATCGGGCATTGAAAAGTGCCGGCGTCCCGCGGCCGCACGTGCCGGGTAGGACCTTGTGCCGAGGAGTTTCTGGATGAAGCTGATGGGCGAGGCCTGCGACAAGCGACGCTTGCGTGCTCCCGCCGAGAGCGGCGGCACCCTGATCGAGCCACCGTTGGCGGCCGTCGGCGAGCTGGTGGAACAGAACGCCGCCGCCGCGGCAACGTACGACTACGACGTCGGCGGCCGGCCTTTGGCGCGGCTGGCCGGCGACGCGCGCCGCGAACTGCTCGAAGCCGCCTGGGACTACACCCGTGCTTACCGCGACGTCCCCTTGCCGGAGCTTACTCCCGCGACCCCCGTGCTCGTGGCCGGGCACCAGCCGGAGTTGTTTCATCCGGGCGTGTGGTTCAAGAACTTCGTCTTAAGCGCCCTGGCGAAGCGGCACGGCGGCGTGGCCGTGAACCTGGCCATCGACAGCGACACGATCAAGAGTGCGTCGCTGCGCGTGCCCACCGGCTCGACGGCGGAACCTCGCGTCGAGAGCGTGCCCTACGACCGGCAGTCGCCCGAAATTCCCTTTGAAGAACGCTCGGTCGTCGATCGCGGGTGTCTCGAATCGTTCGGCCAGCGGGCCAGGCAGACGATCGCGCCGTTGGTGAAGGATCCTCTCGTGCGCGAGTTCTGGCCGTTGGTCGCCGAGCGCGCCGGGCAATGCGCGAACCTGGGCGAATGTCTGGCCCAGGCCCGGCACCAGCAGGAGGGCTTATGGGGGTCGGTCACGCTCGAGATTCCGCAGAGCCGCGTGTGCAGCTTGCCGTCGTTCTATTGGTTCGCCAGCCATCTGTTTGCGCACCTGCCGCGGTTGTGGGAGCAATACAATCGATCGGTTGCCGATTTTCGCGGCGCCAATCACGTTCGCAGCACGGCGCATCCGGTGCCCGACCTGGCGATCGACGACGGCTGGCTGGAAGCCCCGTTCTGGATCTGGCAGCGCGACGATCCGCGCCGCCGCCGGCTGTTCGCCCGGCAGCGCGGCGACGAGATCGTGCTGTCGGACCGCGCCGGAAACGAGCACGCGCTGGCGCTGGAGCCGGAGGGCGACGTCGATCGCGCGGCCGGTCAATTGGCCGAACTGGCGTCGCGCGGCGTACGGCTGCGAACCCGGGCCCTGATCACGACGCTCTTTGCCCGCTTGTGCCTGGGCGACGTCTTCCTGCACGGCATCGGCGGGGCGAAGTACGACCAGGTGACCGACTTGTTGATCGAGCGGTTTTTCGGCGTGAAGCCACCCTGCTACATGACCCTCACGGCCACCCTGCGGCTTCCGGTCGCCGGGTCCAACGTCACGCTCGACGACGCGCGGCGGATCGACCACCAGATTCGCGAGCTGGCCTACCATCCGGAGCGATTCTTCGAGCCGTCGACCAACGGCGAAGCCGACGCCCTGGTCGGCGAGAAGCGTCAATGGATCGCCACCGCGCCGACCCCCGAGCACGCCAAACTTCGCTGCCGAAAAATTCGCTCCGTCAACGAATCGCTGCAACCGTGGATCGCCGAAACCCGCGCGCGGCTGCTCGAGCGGCGGGACCAGCTATCCGGCCTCCTGCGGGCGCAATCCGTTCTGGCCTCGCGCGAGTACGCCTTCTGCCTCTATCCGGCCGACGCCCTGCGAGCGCTGATGGAATCCGGCACGACCATCGAAGAAGACGGCGCCCGGTAGGATGTCGGTGAAATGGAGTGTGCCCGGTAACAGGAGTGGCACACCTACCGCCCTAACAGCTCTTTGGCCTGCTTCACAACGTTGGCCGACGTAAAGCCGAAGTGCTCGAACAAGGCGGCGGCGGGGGCGGATGCGCCGTAGCCCTTCATGCCGATGAAGCGGCCTCCCGGGCCGAGATACTTTGCCCAGCCTTGCTCCACGCCCGCTTCAACGGCCAATCGGGCGGTGACCGACGGCGGCAAAACGCTTTTGCGATACGCCGCGTCCTGTTCGTCGAACAGTTCCCAGCAAGGCATGCTCACCAGGCGAGCCCGCACGCCCTCGGCCGTCAATTGCTCGTAAGCTTGCAAGCACAGGCCGACTTCGCTGCCGGTGCCGATCAGGATCAACTCGGGCGCGCCCTGATCGGCGTCGGCCAAGACGTATCCACCGCGGGCCAGGCCCGACGCGGCCGCGTATTTCGTGCGGTCGATCGTCGGCAGATTTTGCCGCGTGAGCACCAGCGCGACGGGCCGGTTCTTAAGCGGCATGATCGTGCGCCAGGCTTCGGCCGTTTCATTGGCGTCGGCCGGCCGAATGACCAGCAAGTTGGGAATCGCCCGCGCGGCGGCCAGGTGCCCGATCGGCTGATGCGTCGGACCGTCTTCACCCAGCCCGATGGAATCGTGCGTGAGCACGTAGATGACGGGCAGTTGCATGAGCGCGCTCAATCGCATCGACGGGCGCAGGTAGTCGGTGAAGATGAAAAACGTGGCCCCGAACGGTCGGAGGTAGGAAAGCGACATGCCATTGAGCGCCGCGGCCATGCCGTGTTCGCGGATGCCGAAATGGAAATTCCGACCGCCGTAGTGGCCGGCCTCGAAGGAGCCGGTGTCGTCGCAGGCGAGCGTGGTCAAGGTCGAGGGGGCCAAATCGGCCGATCCGCCGATCAACCACGGCACGCGCTTGGCCACCGCGTTAAGCACCTTGCCCGAAGACGCGCGGCTGGCCAGGCCCTTGGCATCGGGCGGGAACGTCGGAATCTCGGCGTCCCAGCCCGGCGGCAGCTCGCGCTTCTCCATCCGGCGCCAGTCGTCGGCCAGATCCTTGTACTTTTCGGCGTACCTGGCAAAGCTCGTTTTCCAGGCCTGGTGCAGCTCGCGGCCCCGCGCGCCCACGCCCGCGGCGAAATGCTTGGGCACCAGGTCGGGGACCAGAAACTTCGCGTCGGGCGGCCAGCCGTAAAAGGCTTTGGCGGCGCGAATCTCGTCGTCTCCCAGCGGCGAGCCGTGGGCATGCTCCGTGTTTTGCTTGTGCGGGGCGCCGTAGCCGATGATCGAGTGCACGATGATGAGCGTCGGCCGGTCGGTCGTTTTGGCAAAGACCTTGTACGCTTTGCGCAGCGCGTCCAGATCGTTGGCGTCCGCGAGCTCAATCGTGTTCCAGCCCAGTCCCTCAAACCGCGTGGCCACCTCGTCGCTGTAGGCCAGCTCGGTGTGCCCTTCGATCGTGATGGTGTTGTCGTCGTAGATCCAGCACAGGTTCGAGAGCTTCAAATGGCCGGCCAGCGAGGCGGCCTCGTTGCTGACCCCTTCCATGAAGTCGCCGTCGCTGCACACGGCGTAGACGTTGTAGTCGAACAGATCGAAGCCCGGCCGGTGAAAACGTGAGGCCAGCCATCGCTCGGCAATCGCCATGCCCACGCTGTTGCCCAGCCCCTGGCCCAGCGGTCCGGTGGTGGTTTCCACGCCGGAGGTTTCCCTGTTTTCCGGGTGGCCGGGACAGCGGCTGTGCAACTGCCGGAACTGCTTGATCTGGTCGAGCGTGACGGCCAGCTCGCCGGTCGGTTTGCCGAGAGCGAATTGCTTGACGCCTGCCAGGTGCAACACCGCGTAAAGCAGCATCGAGGCGTGTCCGCAGGAGAGCACAAAGCGGTCTCGGGCCGGCCACGTCGGGTCGTCCGGGTCGAAGCGCAACACCTCGTTCCACAGCGTATAGGCCACGGGGGCCAAAGCCATGGGCGTGCCCGGATGACCGCTTTTCGCCTTTTCCACCGCGTCCATTGCCAGCGTGCGAATGGTGTTGATTGCCAGCATCTCGATCGAGCCGGCGGCAGCGGTTTGGTTTTCGGTCTGACTGGTTTTGGTCGTGTCGGCCATTCGGTGCCAAGTCGTGTGTCAAGAAGCAGTTAGTCTCTCGCGACGTGATCTGCCCTGATCGAGTATGCGTTCCGCTGAGTGTACGGGCCGTTTGGCGGTGCGTCAACGAGCACCCGAGCGGTCGCTGCGGGCACGAGCGTGCTGGCGGCGCCGGCACGGAGAATTATCCGTTTAGCCCGGAGCCATCGGCGACGGGCTTGCGGCGCCGGCACGAAGAATCCTTAAAGCCACAGGTACCCGACAGCCGATCATGCGTGGCTGAAATGCTAGCCGCCGCGCGTCATCCGCGCAACCGAGAGAACTCCCATGAACAGGCACCAACTGCTGCGAGCCCTCTTCATCGGCTTGGGCGTGCTGATCTTGTGCGTTTGATCGCCTTCGTCGTCATCGGGCCATGCTCACGCTCGTGTGAGCATGCTTGCTCCTGTGAAAAAATGAATATGGCCACGCGAGCGTGGCCATGGCACCCGACCGCGCCGCCAGTCCGTCGCCGATGGCTCCGGGCTAAACGGATGAGCCCTTGGGCTTTTCCACGACGGTTGCCTTGTTGATCACGACCGGTTTGTTGGGGCGATCCTGAGCGCCGGTGGCGACGGCGCCGATTTTTTTTACCACTGCCAGGCTCTCGACGTCGGCCGTTCGTCCGAAGGCCGTATACTTGCCGTCCAGGTCTGGCACCGCATCCAGGCAGATGAAGAATTGCGACCCGGCCGAATCAGGGTCGTTCGTGCGCGCCATGGAAAGCACCCCCGGCTCGTGCCTGGTCTTGTTGAACTCGGCATTGATCGTGTAGCCCGGTCCGCCCATGCCGGTTCCTTCCGGGCATCCGCCCTGGATCATGAAGCCGCTGATGACGCGGTGAAACGTCAGGGCGTCGTAAAAGCCGATCTTCGCCAGCGCCAGCAAGTTCTTCACGTGCCCGGGCGCCACGTTCGGCAGCATGTCGAGCGTGATTTTTCCCATGTTGGTGTCGAGCACGATCTGGTAGTCGTTTTTCGAAAAGTCGATTTTGGCGGCTTCGGCGTCGACTTCGGCTTTGCGATTTTTAGCCATTTTTTGTCCTCGTGGGCAGGGTGCGTGGTGATTTCCGCGCCTACACTAAGCCAGTAGACTAGCAGCCTGGCGCCCGAGCGGGTAGCGCCAAAAGAGTTTCGCGCGGAGTTTTCGCCGGGGAGATTTCAATTCCGATGGACTGGGTGCAAGTCTACGATCCCTTGAACTCGCCCTGGCTTTCGACGCTCATGGCCGCAGCGCCGATCGGAGTGTTGTTGGGTTTGCTGGCCTGGGGCCAGTCGGCGCCGCGCGCGGCGGTCGCCGGACTCGTCGTCGCTTTGACCTTGGCGATGGCGGGTTTTGGAATGCCGGCCTCGGCGGCGCTTGCGTCGGCCGCGTATGGCGCGTGCTTCGGACTGTTGCCGATCGGCTGGATCGTGCTGGCGGCCGTGTTTTTGTTCCATCTGACGGTGCGCAGCGGACAGTTTGAAGTGGTCAAGCATTCCGTGGCCGCCCTCTCGCCCGACCGGCGGATGCAGGCGCTATTGGTCGCCTTCTCGTTCGGGACGTTCGTCGAAGGCGCCGCGGGTTTCGGCACGCCGGTGGCCATTTCGGCCGCGCTCTTGATCGGACTGGGCTTCACGCCGCTCTACGCCGCGGGACTGGCGCTACTGGCCAACACCTCGCCCGTCGCGTTCGGAGCGCTGGGAACGCCCATCACCACGCTTGCGCAAATCTCGGGGCTCGACGAAATGGCGCTCAGCCAGATGGCCGGCCGCCAGTTGCCCTTCTTTTCGCTGATCGTGCCGGCGTGGCTGGTGGCCACGATGTCGGGCTGGCGGGGCGTGGTCGGCTGCTGGCCGGCGATTCTCGTCTGCGGCGGCAGTTTCGCCGGCATTCAATACGTCACGTCCAACTTCCACGGACCGACGCTGGTGGACGTGGTCGGCGGATTGGGTTCGCTCGCCTGCCTTGCCGTTTTCCTGCGATTCTGGCAACCGCGGGACATCTGGCGTTTTCCCGACGAGGCCGCGGCGGCCGCGCGCGAAACCAAAAACTTCACGCGCCGCGAAATCGTCTACGCCTGGGTCCCGTGGCTGCTGTTGTCGCTGTTGGTTTTTTCGTGGGGCGTGCCACAGATTCGCGCCGTTCTTAACGGCGGCCATCCCGACCGTCCCAACGCGCTGGCAGGTATCAGCAGTTTCTCCTGGGAGGTGCCCGGCCTCGACGCGCGCGTCTATCGCACGGCGCCGGTCGCGGAGCTCGCCGCCGGATCACTCCGGGCCGCGCAGCCGGAAAGAGCCGTCTACACGTTCAACTGGCTTTCGGCCACCGGCACCGGCATTTTCCTGGCGGCCGTGCTGTCGGCCGTTTGGCTGCGCGTTCCAGCGGCCGGCTTTGCCGGTCAGTTTCTCGAAACGCTAGCCAAAATGCGGTTCGCCCTGCTCGTGATCGCCTGCATGTTGGCGCTGGCGTTTGTCACGAAGTACAGCGGCAGCGACGCCACGCTGGGGCTGGCGTTTACGCGCACCGGATGGCTGTATCCGTTTTTCGCGCCGCTGTTGGGTTGGCTCGGCGTGGCGCTGACCGGCTCCGACACGTCGTCCAACGCCCTGTTCGGCAGCCTGCAGCGGATCACCGCCGAACAGTTGGGGCTCAACCCGGTGCTCATCGTCGCGTCGAACAGCACCGGCGGCGTGATGGGCAAAATGATCGACGCGCAAAGCATCGTCGTAGCCGCCGTCGCCACGGGGCAATCGGGCGGCGAAGGCAGAATCCTGCGATTCGTTTTCCTCCACAGCATCGCCCTGGCATCGCTCGTGGGGCTGCTCACGATCGCGCAAGCCTACCTGTTCCCCTGGATGATTCCCGAGTAGTTCCGGCAATGGCCTGGTATGATAACCCTGCCGGTCATGGGAACGCAGATGGGAAAACTTTGACGTCGCGTAGCGCCGCCGAGGTTGTCGCGCTCGCCTTGTGCAAACCGAACGGCCGCGCCTTAATTGGCGACCAGTTCCGGCTCTTCCCGGGGCCGCCAAAGCTTGAGGCTCGCCGCCTGCGGGTCGGCGAGCCACACGGCTGTGCCCATGATCGCCCCGCCGAGGAAAAACAGAAACATGTTGACCATCGGGACCTTCGACAGATCGCAAACCATGCCGATGGTCAGGTAGGCCGTCATAAAGGTCAGAAACACGAGGCCCATTTGCCGCGCCCAAACGGGCGCCGTCGCCGCGCGCCGCAATCGCCAGGCGGTGAGCGTCCAGCAAGCCAAAAGCGCCACAAACAAGCTCGTGCCCAAGACCCCCGTTTCGGTCAACAGGCTCAAAAACACGTTGTCCTGCGCGTACGCGCGGGATTTTCCCAGCGGCAGCTGGGCGGTCTGCTGGGCCAGATAGGCCGGCAGTTCGCGGGAATATTGTCCCAGGCCGCAGCCCAGAATCGGCCGGTCCAGGAACATCTGCCAGGCGACCTGGAGAATCGGGCGCAGCGCGGTCGACTCGGCCGCGGCTTTGGCCGAGATTCCTTTGTCGCCCTCGAAGGCCCGATACTGCTGCCAACTGACGCCCACCGCGATCGCCGCGCCCGCGACTGTCGTCGCGACGACGCGAAAGCGCCACGCGCGCGGGGTGCTTAGGGCCAGCATCAGCAACAGCGCCCCGCCCGCGCCCAACCAGACGCTGCGCGAGAGCGTGCTGTAGATACCGCAGAGAAACACGCCCAAGAGAGCCAACAGGAGCAATTTGCCCGGCCGCGACGCGCGCGGCCAGAACGCCAGCGCCGCGCACATTCCCAGCGTCTGCACCAGCCCGGTGGCCGCCGGATTCAAGAACGGTCCGCGCCCGCGACCGTAAAACTCGGCGAATGCCGGCGAAGCGATGTACTTGGGAAACACGAAATCCCACGCCCCGTACGTCTCGGCCGCCACGGTGGCGCACAAGTAGACGCCGAATGCGGCCAGCGCTGCGAACACCCACCAGGCCGTTTGCGCCGTCCATTCGGATTGCCGGACCATCCAATAGATGACCGCCGGCATCAGGTAGAAACACGCAAGAAACGCCAGCGGCTGAAAGTGATCGGCGCGGTAATCGTGCACCAGCGTGCTCACCACGAGCACGACCAGAAACGCGCCCAGCACGTAGTCCGTTGCCAGCGGCGGCCGCGGCTCAATCTGGCCCCAGCGACGATAGATCGCGTACTGAGCCACAAGCACCACCAGCAGCAAATGGTCGGCCGCCAGCGGAAGGGAGCCCACGTCGACGTGGAGGAACGAATGGCCAAAACAGCTCCCGACCAACAGCACCGCCAGCGCCGTGCCGACCAGGCTTCCCCGCGCCAGCACAATGCCTGCCCAGACCAGCACGACGAGGGCGCCAATGGCCAGTATCAGCGTCAGGGTGTTCACGAGCGCAAAATCCCGGCGTTATGGATTCGTGCCGATCAGGGTAACGACGGCTGACCGGAAGAGTCGAGGGGCCTAATCTAAGGATACGTCGCGCCGATCCGCCGTCCTGTGTCCACCGGGCAAGCACGGTCCGCCGCGCGGCCTGTGGTGCCGGTTATGACGGTTTTGCCACCGGGCGGGCCGCCGAGCACGGTACGGCACCTTGCGATCCCATGCGCTACTGGCGCAAAATGCTGCTCAACGCGTGACGACTTCATGCGATTGTTCCCCATGCGAAGCCGGCGAATTCGAATCAAGCTGCTGACGCTCATCTTGTTCGCCGCGCTGGCGGCGCTAGGCGCCATTTGGGCCCCCCGGTATTGGCAGGCCAGAGTTGCCGGGAATCGTTTCGAGCGAGCCTGGGCCGAATGGGAAGCTCAAGCCGTCGAAAGTCCCAAAGCGGCGGGCGACGCCTCGGAAAAGCTGCTGCGCGCCGAGTTGGCGCTGCCGACTTCCAGCGCCAAAGCCGCGCACACCCGAAACGTCCGGCGCCTGGGAGAGATCCGGCTGCGCGCCGAGGGTTGGTATGTCGGGGCGAACGACGATTATGTGGCCGATTGGCGCGACGTCGAATCGTTGGCAGCGCGCTACACGCACGCAGTCGAACGGCTTCGCCTCGCAACAGGCGACGGATACGTACGGCAAATCGACGGCGAGTTCGATTTTCCCTTTCGCAAGGAATTGGGACCGTGACGGCCCGCCGTCGCGCGCCTGATTGTGATATGCTGATGGGTGCGACTTTCCAACGCCAAGGCCAGCAACGAGGAGGGCGCGTCATGTCACACTTGAGATCCACGAACGGTCACGCCAGGTCGCTCGTCCGGCCGGGTCGCACCGGCACGTTGCTGCTGGCCGGCTTGCTCGTCACGGCGGCTATTCGCGTGGTGCACGGACAGGCCGCTCAGCCGGAAGCTCCCTTGGCGCTGGCGACGACCTACCTTCCGCCCGACACGATTTTTGCCGTCCTCGTCCGGCCGGCGGAATTGGCCGTACCGGAATTGATGCAGCCGGTGGTCGACGCCGTGGACGAACTGCTCAAGCCGGCCAACTTGGGAATCTCGGTCGCCGACATCGACGAATGCAAGGTCGTCTTTCTTGGAGTGCCGGACATGATGCGCGGGCCGCCCAACTTCTACCTGGTGATTCGCGCCAAGCGAGCCGTCGATTGGAAAAAAGTGTTCGGCGTGACGCGCGAGCTCAAGGAAGAGGAAGTGGGCGGCCGCAAATTGTACATACGGGGCCAAGAGGCGTTTTGGCTCCCCGATGAGCGAACGATCGTTGTCGGATCGCGCGAGGCGGCGAAGCGCACTACGGAGAATCCCGACCCGAACGACCGCGCGGCCTGGTCGGACCGTTGGGAAAAGGCGGCCAAAAGCCCGCTTGCCGGATTTCTGCACGTGAACATGTTGGGCCTCATGTCGTTGCCGGGGCCCGACGGAAAGCTCGACAAATCGCTGGCGTCGCTCGACAAGGATGTCAAGTATGCCGTCCTCGAGGGCAACGTCACGGACAAGGGCTTCGCCGTTGGGGCAACCATCTTCACGAATTCGAACGAAGGCTCGGTGCGCGCTGCGCCCGTTGTGTCGCGCGGCCTGACAAACTTTGCCTCGATGATCGCGACGCAGACCGGGCTGGCGGGCGACGATGCCGACCGGCTGACCGAGCAGCTATCCGGCCTGCTGGGCAGCACGCAAATCGTGACCCAGGGGGAAACGGTGGAAATCAAGGCATTGGTGACGCCGAAGATGATCGACGTGTTCGCCGAAACGGCCCGGCTTATCGGCGGTCAATGACCGCACTGCATGGACGATCAACAAGATTCTATTGGGTGAACGCTCACGCGTGAGCATGCTCAACCAGCACTTGCGCGGCGGGTGAGCATGGCACTCGACTGTGATATGCTGTGAAAAGCCCCTTTCAACCGCCGTGCCAGCCATGAGGAGGTCGCGCTCGATGTCGGCAGATTCAATCCGCGGTCACGTGGGCACTTTGCTGCTGAGCATCCTGGTCGCGAGCGTTTGTGCCGTTGCATACGGCGAGGACAAACCGGCGGAATTGCCGACGGCGCTGGCAACGTCATACCTTCCGCCCGATGCGAGTTTCGCCATCCTCATCCGGCCGGCGGAGCTGGCTGTGCCGGAAGTGATGCAGCCGGTCGTCGAAGCCTTCGACGAGCTGCTCAAACCGGCGAAGCTCGGCATCTCGGTTGCCGATATCGACGAATTCAAGCTCGTCCTGGTCGGAGTGGTCGACATGATGGAACGCCAAGGGCCTCGTTTAGTCGCAACGAGGATTGTCAATACTTACCTGGTGATTCGCGCCAGGCAAGCCGTCGATTGGAAAACTGTGTTCGGCGTGACCGGCCAGGCCAGGCAAGAGGAGATCGACGGTCGGAAACTTTATCATATGCGCGGCGACGGCGCAGCGTTGTGGCTGCCCGACGAGCGCACCGTCGTTTGTGGCGCGCTCGGGGAGGTGCGGCGCACGATGGAAAACCCCGATCCGAACGACCGTGAATCGTGGACCGATCACTGGGAGCAGGCGGCCAGAAGCCCGCTCGCCGCGTTCGTGCGCATGAGCGAGCTCGAAGAGGTCGCCGCGTTTGTGTCCGGCTTAGAACCGATCGAACGGCAAGAAGAGGCGCTGGCCACGCTGGTTGCCGACGCGGAATACGGCGTGCTGCAAGGCAACGTGACCACGAAAGGGCTCGAGATCTCGGCCACAGTGCTGACTCGTTCCAACGAAGGCTCGGTGCGCGTCGCTCCCGCCGTGTCTCTTCTGCTCACTGAGTTTGCCACGACGATCGGCTCCGAACTTCCGGCCCAGCAGGCAGACGCCGCGAAGCTGCGCGAGCAGTTGGCTGGCCTCTTGGGCAGCACGCAAATCGTGACCGAAGGCAAGACCGTGACCGTCAAAGCCCTGGTAACGCCGAAGATGATCGAAGTATTCTCGGCCACGGCCCGATTGCTTGCCCGCCCCCGCCAGTAAGTTGGCGGAGTGTAGGAAACAAGAAAGCCCCGCCGCGCTTCAGGAAGCACGGCGGGGCTTGTCGTTTCATTCGTCGATAGGGTGGAGACCGCGGCCTACTTGCTGGCCGCCTGATTGGCCTCGGGGATCACCTGCCCCGTTTTCGGGTCGATGGTCAGGTTCAGACGTTCGTCGTCGTACGTGAAGAACACGAACCCGTACATCATCTCGTCGAACGTCTGCTGCCCTTCGGGCACTTCCCTTTTCGGGTCGGGGTTGTAGGGATTGAAGGTCGAGTTGTCGTAGTGCGCCGAGACCTCCAGCTTCGTGCCCTTGGGGAACTTCACCTTGTCCTCGGGCCAGCGATAAGATTGTTGCCAGTCGAAGCTGTAATTGGGCACGACCAGGAGCGTTTCGGCGCGGCCGTCCGGATAGACGGCCTTAAAGGTCATGTCCTTCCCCCGCAAGTGCATGTGGGAGAATAAGCCGTAGCCCGTGACGTCCCCCTTCATTTCGCGCACCGCGCTAACCGGGAAGTGCGGCGCGCCCGGCGGGATCTTGAACGTCAGGTCCGTCACCTGCGAATTCCGCAAGTGCTTTTGGATCACTTCACGCGCGAACCGCAAGCCGACCGAAATCTGATCGGTCGTTTCCTCGCCGGTCGGCACGTAGTGGATTTGCAGCACCAGCGACGTGCCGGCGGGGATCATGAAGCCGACGTTGCGATCCAGGATCATGGGGTCGCCGCCGGGAACCTGGCCGGTAATGAAATTCTCGTTGCTCGGTTTCTTTCCCATTTGGATCCAGGCCATGTTGCAATGGTGCATGGCCTTGGAATTCTCGGGAAGAATCTGCACGCCCTGCACCCAGGTGTCCTTGGCGAACAGAGGTTGCAGGATGATATAACGGTAGTCGACGTAGCCGGTGGCCGGAATTTCCTGCAGCGGCGTCTTGAGCACCATGTCCGGCTCGCCGATCTTCCACTTGCTGGTGGAGAACACGCGCGGCGGCGGGGCCTTCGCCATGTCGCCCTGCGTGCACCCGCCGCGGACCCAATCTTCGACCAGGTTCCGCTCGTCGGGCGAGAGTCCGCGATGGTTCGAGAAATGGCCGTACTCCTTGCCGCCAAACCAGGGCGGCATCCTTTCCTCCTTGACCACTTCGACCATCATCTCGGCGTTGTCGACGGCGTCCTCGTAGCTGGCAAGCACAAAGGGGGCTTCCGGCGCGCCGGCCCGATGGCAATCCTGGCAATGTTTCTGCAACAAGGGCGCAATGTGCTCGGCGAACGTCACCTTGGGGTTGCCTGCGCGCGGCTCGGGAATGTTGATCAGGCAGCCGTCCACCGCCGTTTCGGCCACTTCCACATCGCGGCCGGCCAGCACGTCTTCGATCGCCAATTTCAAGTCGTCGCGCGTGGCCTTGGGCCGCTCGCCGCCCAGTCGGAATTGATCGTCGACCCGGCCGCGATAACGGAGCTTCCTTTCGCCGTCGAGCACCACCACTTCCGCGGCACGCTCGGCGCCCACGGACCGCGAAACCTGGCCGTCAAAATCCTTGGCAAACGGAAACTCGCAGTTTGTCCTGACCGCCTGGTAGGCCACTTCCCGCAGTGCGTCGTTGGGCCCGACGTTGACGGCCAGAAACTGCGCGCCGGAATCGCGGTAGGCCAGGTCCAACTCGGCCAGCTTCGGCAGATAGCGCTGCGCGACGGGGCAATCGAGCGTCGTGAACAGGATCACGTACGCCTTCTTGTCGCCGAAATCAGCCAGCGTGCGGGGCAGATAGCGGATGTCCTTGAACGTGAAGTCCTGCACTTTCTGTCCGATCTTTACCGCCGGGTCGCCGGACTGCTTGACGGGCGCCTTTTCGGCCTTCAGTGGCAAAGCGAGAATGGCCAATGCCGCGACTACGATGAGAGCTTTTGAGGTCGTTTGCATGATCGTGCGCTTCGCAAAAAAGTAGGAAGGGGTCTCACCTGGACCCCACTTTTATACCACGCCGATGTCGCGCGTCCAACCTGACGCCGCCCGAATTCCAGGTCTCGCTATCGGGGGTACTTGGCCGCCAGCGCGGCTCTTTCAAGAGGCGGATCGGCTGTCCAAATGGTGGCGGGCCGTCCTCGGAGGCGGTATCTTGGGCGGCGGCACTCTGGCAGTTGATCGAGAAATATGGCGGCGACCCGGCCTTGGCAGGCTCTGGAGGCGGAGTTTACCGCCGACCCGGCGTGGTCGACGAATTGATGAGACAATGACGACGCGGATGGACCGCAGCAAATCGATGCAAAAAATCAACCTTGCCGAAAAGCTGGCCCTCTTCAAGGATCACTGGAACCCGCGGATCGTCGGCGAGTTGAACGGCCAGCACGTCAAGCTGGTCAAGTTCCAGGGACCGTTCGTCTGGCACAAACACGACGACGAAGACGAGCTGTTTCTGGTGATTCGCGGAGCGTTTCGCATGGAGTTTCGCGATCGCTCGGTGCGGCTCGAAGCGGGCGAACTGCTGATCGTGCCCCGCGGCGTCGAGCATCGGCCCGTGGCCGACGAGGAAGTCCACGTGTTGCTGTTCGAGCCGGTCTCGACCAAGAATACGGGCGACGCCGAAAGCGCGTTGACCGTTGACCGGCCGGAGTGGATTTAGCCGGTCGGCGCGTCAGAACTGTAGCGGCCCATCCATCGCGAACATGGACAACCATCTGCTGGCGGACATCGTCGAATGGGACGTGCGCAATTGGTCGCGGGCCATCGAGTTCTGGGACCGCGCCGTCGATTGGTCACGCGTCGAAACGTGCCTGGAAGTGGGCGGCGGCCGGGGGGGATTGTCGCTGTGGCTCGCCATGAAAGGCAAGCGGGTCGTCTGTTCCGACTTGCACGACGTCCGCCGTGCGGCCGTCGCGCATCACGGCAAGTACAAGCTCGACGCACGGATCGACTACCAGGACATCGACGCCACCAGGATTCCGTACGAAAACCACTTCGACATTGTCGCCTTCAAATCGGTTTTAGGCGGCATCGCTCGCCAGGGCGGCAAACCGATCCAGCAGACGGTCATCGACCAGATCCATAAAGCCCTCAAGCCCGGCGGAAAACTGCTGTTTGCCGAAAACCTGGTCGCCTCGCCGTTGCACCGCGTCGTGCGCGAGCGGTTTGTCAGGTGGGGGCGCGATTGGCGCTATGTCACGCTGCAGGAGATGAACGAGTTCCTGCGCAACTACTCGCCCAAAGAGCTGCGGGCCACCGGCGTGCTCGGCGCTTTCGGGCGCACCGAAGGGCAGCGCCGCTTTCTCGGCGCCGTCGACCAGCGGTTTTTGAACTACGTCACGCCGAAGCGCTGGAAATACATCGTATACGGGACGGCCGAGAAATAGCCGCCGGCCATGAACGACGAAACCTCCCTGAACCCGCGAACCGGCGACGCCCTGGTCGTGATCGACGTGCAGCGCGATTTTCTGCCCGGCGGCGCGCTGGCCGTGCCCGAGGGCGACGAAGTCGTCGGGCCGTTGAACCGGTACGCGCGGTTGTTCGCCGCGCGCTCGCTGCCGGTCTTCGCTTCGCGCGATTGGCATCCGGCGGACCATTGTTCATTCGTCGAGCAAGGGGGCCCGTGGCCGCCGCATTGCGTGGCCGGCACGACGGGCGCGCAGTTTGCCCCCGAGCTGCAACTCCCCGCCGACGTGCGAATCATTTCCAAGGCCACCCAGCCCGATCGCGAAGCCTATTCCGATTTTTCCGCGGACGATTTCGTCGATCGCTTGCGGCGGCAAGGCGTCCGGCGGCTGTTTGCCGGCGGGCTGGCTACCGAGTATTGCGTGCTGGCGACGGTCCGCGACGCGCTTGCGCGCGGCTATCGCGTCGTGCTGCTGGTCGACGCGATTCGCGCCATCGAGGGCCGGCCCGGCGACGGCCGCCGCGCGATCGACGAGATGACCCGACTGGGCGCGCTGGCGGCGAATTGGGAGGATGTGGCGGGGCTGTAGCCGGGGTCAGCGACGTCAGCGACCCCGGCGAATTCTGTGTCACCGGCCTCACTGAGGCCGGCTACAGATTGGTTTAGAATATGGCGATGACATCCGACGCCGCCCATAGCGCGCTTTTGACTGACCAGTATCAACTCACGATGCTCCAGGGCTATCTCGAGCACGGGCTCGACGAGACGGCCGTCTTCGAGCTGTTTGTGCGCAAGCTGCCCAAGGAGCGCAACTTTCTGATCGCCGCGGGCCTGGCTCAGTTCCTGTCGTACGTCGAGAACTTGCGCTTTGCGCCGGACGATCTGGAGTACCTGGCCCGCTGTGGGTTCCGCCCGGCGCTTGTCGATTATCTCGCGTCTTTCCGTTTCACGGGCGACGTGCACGCGATGCGCGAGGGAACGATCTTCTTTCCCGACGAGCCGATCCTGCGCGTCACGGCGCCGATCGCACAGGGACAATTGCTGGAGACGCGGGCCATCAACCTGTTGCATTTTCAAACGGTGATCGCCTCGAAAGCCGCGCGCATGGTGCTGGCCGCGCCGGGGAAGCAGCTCGTCGATTTCGGCTTGCGCCGCGCGCATGGAGCCGAGGCCGGGCTGATGGCGGCGAGGGCGAGTTTTCTGGCCGGTTTCGCGGGCACGGCCACGGTGCTGGCCGGCCAACTTTGGAACGTGCCCACCTTTGGCACCATGGCCCATTCGTTCGTCGAAGCGCACGACGACGAATCGGCCGCGTTTGAGCACTTCGCCCTGTCGAATCCCGAGAACGTGACGCTCATCCTCGATACGTACGACACCGAGGCGGCCGCCCACAAGACGGTTGCTCTGGCCCGAAAGCTGGCGGAGCGGGGAATTCGCATTCGCGGCGTGCGGCTCGACAGCGGCGATCTGGCCGCGCATGCCCGCCGCGTGCGCAAGATTCTCAACGACGCAGCTCTGGGCGAGGTCCGAATTCTTGCCAGCGGCGGACTCGACGAGTTCAAGCTGGCCGAGCTGGTCGCGGCGGGCGCCCCCATCGACGGGTTCGGCGTCGGCACGCGGCTCGACGCTTCGAGCGACGCGCCCTATCTGGATTGCGCCTACAAGCTCGTGGCATATGCCGGCAAGCCGCGTCTGAAACGCTCGGAAGGCAAGAGCACCTGGCCCGGAGCGAAGCAGGTTTATCGGCGCTACGAAGGCGGGCGCATGGCGCGCGACGAAATCACGTTGGCCGGCGAAGCTTCGCCGGACGGCGAACCTATAATCGAATGCGCGATGCGCGGAGGCCGAAGGGTTGCGCCGGATGAGACTCTTGCGGAGATTCGCGGCCGCGCGGCCGGCCAACTGGCCCGGTTGCCGCCTGCGCTGGGCTCGCTCATGCCCGCGCCGGCCTATCCCGTTGCGATCGCCCCTGCGGTGCGCGAGTTGGTGAAACAGTGGGATCGCGAGCATCCGACGGGTGGTGCGCCGTAGCATCAAGCGATCTTTCGGTTGACCCCGGCGGCATCGCGCGGTTAGCTTGACGAACATGTCTGATGCTGCCCTTTACGAGTTGAAGGTGTGCCGTGACGCGGATCGGCTGGCCGAGAAGGCCGCCGAGCGAATTGCCCGCGCGGCCGCGCTGAGCATTCGCCACCGCGGACGATTTACCCTGGTGTTGGCCGGCGGTTCGACGCCGCGCAAGACCTACGGCTTGCTGGCCGCAGGAGACGGCGAGTCAAACATCGACTGGTCGCGCACCTTTTTGTTTTTCGGCGACGAGCGACACGTCCCCCGCGGCGACCCGAGAAGCAACTACCGGATGGCTCACGAGTCGCTGTTGGCGCTGGCGCCGATCGCCTCCGAACAGGTCCTGCCCGTCCCGACCGATCCGGCCACGGCCGAACAATGTGCCGACGAATACGCGGCGGCGTTGGTCAGGTTTTTCGCGCTTCCGGCCGGCTCGATGCCGATTTTCGACCTCGTCCTGCTCGGGCTGGGCGACGACGGTCACACGGCCTCGCTGTTTCCCGGCGCGGCGGCGCTTTCGGTTTCCGACCGCATCGCGACCAGCAGCCCGCCGGGCGTGCTCCCTCCGCCGGTCGACCGGGTCACGCTCACGTATCCCGCGCTGAACGCGGCACGGCACGTAATGTTCCTCGTCGAAGGCGCCAACAAGGCCGCAGCGCTGCGCGACGTGATCGAAGGCAAAGCGGACAAGAACCAGCGGCCGGCCGCCGGAATACGCCCCGAAGCCGGACAACTGACGTGGCTGGTGGACCGGTCCGCCGCCGGGCTCCTCCAGCCGCCGGCGGGCTGAAGCGGCGCGCGTTTCGCGTCGCGCGTCAACCGGCCGGGCGTGTGAATCGAAGAGACACGAAAGACATGTTGCGCGACATGACCCGGCGTGATTGGCTGTCGTGGCTCAACCTCGAGCCGCGGCTCGTTCCGCACGCCCTGATCCTGCGGGGGACGCGAAACCTGAAGCGGCACTACGCGGCCTATCAATCCTATTTCGACGACGTCGTCGAGGTGGGTTCGCCCAACGGCCTGTTCGAAGACCTTTTCATCGGCCGGCTCGGCGAAATCGGCGTGGCCTATGCATCGGTTTACGGCGCGCCGATGGCCTCGGAGATCGCCCACGTGTTCGGCGTGCTCGGCACCCGGCTGGTGATTCAAACCGGTTGCTGCGGCGGGCTGGCCGACGAGCTGGCGACGGGCGATTTGTTCCTGGCCACCGAAGCGTTTTGCGGCGAAGGCGCGGCTCAGTACTATCGATCGGATGCCACCGTTGTGCGGGCATCGATTGCCGCCGACCGCTGGCGGCCGCTGCCACCGGCATCCGGTGTGCCCCTGCACTTCGGCAAGATTTATAGCACCGCGGCTCTGTTGGCCGAAGGTGACGCCGAACTGGCCGCCTGGCACGCCGCCGGATTCGCGGCGGTCGACATGGAAACCGCGGCCGCGTTTGCCGTCGCCGAACACTTTGGCATGGACCGCGCTTCGATCCTGTTTGTGTTCGACAATCCCCGCCGCAAAGACCATATGCTGCTATCGGACGACGCCAAGGACCGCTGCCGCGACCTGGCCAATCGGCAAATGATCGATCTGGCGCTGGCCATGATAGAAGAACACGCGACCGGGTCCGCAACGTCCGCCAGCGGCGGATCCAGGCACTAGGGAAGGTCATCGATGAGTTCACATCGCGCTGCCGGGCACATCGTTGACGTCGTCGGAAAACGCACCTTCGACGGGAGCCTGGTGATCGACGGCGGGCGCATCACCGCGATCGACGAACATCCCGTCTGGGGCGGCTCCTATATCCTGCCCGGCTTCGTCGACGGTCATATCCACATCGAAAGCAGCATGATGCCGCCGGCGTCGTTCGCCCAGTTGGCCGTGCGGTTCGGAACGGTGGCCACGGTCTCCGATCCGCATGAAATCGCCAACGTGCTCGGCGTTCCCGGCATTGAATACATGCTGGAAAACGCCCGGCAAGTGCCGCTGAAGTTTCACTTCGGCTGTCCGTCGTGCGTGCCGGCCACGAGTTTTGAGACGGCCGGCGCCGTGTTGGACTCCACGGCCGTCGCCGAGTTGCTGGCGCGCGACGACATCGGCTATTTGAGCGAGATGATGAACTATCCCGGCGTGCTGGCCGGCGACGACGAAGTGATGCGCAAGATCGCCGCCGCGCGCGCGCTGGGAAAACCGGTCGACGGGCACGCGCCGGGCTTAAAGGGCGACGACGCCCGGCGGTATATCGCGGCTGGCATCAGCACGGACCACGAATGCTTCACGCTGGAAGAGGCCCAGGACAAGCTGCGCCACGGCATGAAGATCATCATTCGCGAAGGCTCGGCGGCCCGTAATTACGAAGCGCTCAAAAGCCTGCTGGCCACGCACCCCGAAATGTGCATGCTGTGCAGCGACGACAAGCATCCCGACGATCTGCTCGCGGGGCATATCAATGCGCTCGTGCGCCGCGCCGTGGCCGATGGCTTTGGGCTGTTCAACGTGCTCGAGGCGGCATGCGTCAATCCGGTCGAGCATTACCGCCTGCCGGTCGGACGATTGCGGAAGGGCGACCCGGCGGACCTGGTCGTTGTCAATAACCTGGAGGAATTCCAAGTCGAGCAAACGTGGATCGACGGCGTGAAAGTGTACGAGCATCCGCACGTGCTGTTCGACTGGTCGCGGCCGGCAACGCCCAATCATTTCGACTGCGAGGCGAAACCGCCCGAGGCCTTTGCCGTGCCCGACGAGGCCCGCTATCACGAGGTGATCGTGGCGGTCGACCGGCAGCTTATCACCCAGCGCGAGCGGCGCCAGTTGCCAAAGTCGGCCGGCATGTTGCAGCCGGATCCGGCCGGCGACGTGCTGAAGCTGGCGGTCGTCAATCGCTACCAGAACGCACCGCCCGCCGTGGCGTTCATCAAGCACCTGGGATTGCGGCGCGGCGCGATTGCCTCGACCGTGGCCCACGATTCGCACAACATCATCGCGGCCGGCGTGAATGATGCGATGATCGCCAAGGCGGTCGGCGCACTGGTGGCGTGTCGAGGCGGCGTCTGTTACGTCGACGCCGAAACCCAGGCCGTGTTGCCGCTGCCGATCGCCGGCCTGATGAGCGATCTTGCGCCCGAAGAGATCGCCCGCCGCTATGCCGAGATCGATCAACTGGCCAAGCGGGCCGGCTCGGCGCTTTCGGCCCCGTTCATGACCCTCTCGTTCATGGCCCTGTTGGTGATCCCCAAGCTGAAGCTCAGCGACCAAGGGCTGTTCGACGCCGAGCGATTCGCGTTTGTCGAGTGACCACCGCGGGTGTTTCCGGATGGGGTGTCACGCGGTGGG
>JBBDNV010000051.1:6089-7706 GCA_040877415.1 Pirellulales bacterium | reverse complement strand
GACACGCGAATTCCTGGTGCCGCTGTTTGTTTGCATGGCCGTCAGGAGCACGGGTGGACGAGCCACCCGTGGCACCGGGCGAGAGCCCCGCGACGAATGCTCATCGCCGCAGCGGCGCGTCGGTGGCCGCTTCGAGCCGCGGCTTGATCGACCAATACGTCATGTCGCCGCGCCGAAAAGATTCCAGCCCCAGCCGCTCCATGGGACCTTTGCCGCCGACCATCAGGTCGTGCAAGTCCGAAACGATCGACTGCACGTCGCCGATATAGGAGTGCCCCAAAAGGCTCGTATCCACGAGCGACGCGTCGATCGTGTCCATGCCTTGGGCCACGATCAGCTCGGGCTCGGTTTCGCCCAGCCGCTGATAGTTGTGAAAATAGCGCGAAATCAAGAGCGCCCGATCGCGCGAGGAGGCGTACAGCGTGCAGTGCTGCGTGTTTTCGGCGATGTGCGGCAGCACCTGCGATTCGAACACGCGGCGGTCGATGTCGGGCGCCGCCAACACCACCTCGCGAAAGATTTTTCGGTTTCTTTCCCGCGACTCACGGTCCATGTTTTCCATGGCGCCGGCCAGCACCCGGTTGCCCATGCTGTGGGCGATGATGTGGATTCGCTGGGCGCCGCTTTTGGCCGCCAGGTCCTGGAGGAATTCGCCCAGCGCCGGAATCGAGACTTCGGCGTTCTGTTCGTCGAACGTGTACTTCACCGGATCGGCATAGGAGGGCCAACTGAACGTTACAGCGGCTCCGGGAAACTTCAGATCGACGGCCAACTGAGCCGTGCGGAAGATCGCGTCTTCGAACGACACGTTGTAGCCGTGAATGAACAACATGGCCGCCGGCACGCCGGCTTGTTCGATCTCGGCCGAAAGGCTGCTAAAGAACGCATCCTTGTCCGCGTGCTCGGTCACCTTGCGGAGCATGAAGTGCTTTTCGGGGTTCTCCGGCGCTTCGAAAACCCACACGGAGACCGGCCGGTTCAGCTCGCCCGACTGACGGTTTTCCGGCAAGGGCACCGAGACCTCGCAGGCGCCGTACGATAGCTCCGTGGGGCGGGAACCGAAAAGTTCGCCCGACAATTCGTCGCGCAATTGCGAGCGCACGTAGGCCTCGAGCGACCCCATCGCGCACAGCGCCACCGCGCCGGTCACAAGCGCATAGGCCGCCCATGACCGTTTGCCGAACCAAGGCAAAATCAAAAGCGCCAAAATCACAAGCGCGTAAATGACGATGGCCGGCAAAGTGAAAAAGAACCCCTTGAAATAAACCAGCCACTGGCGATCCTTCGGCGCCAGGCGATTGCGATTGGTGGCAAAGTGTACGGTGACGGCGTCTTTCGGTTTCGAGGGCGGCTGCGTCGCCGCATCCGGCGCCGATTCGGCGCGCTGGGCGATCGTTGCACCGTCGGGCGCCGCCGGCCCTTCGGCCGCTGGTTCCGCGGCGGCGTCGGCTCCGGTTCCTGGCGGAGTGCCGACCGGTTCGGTGGCTTCGCGTGGCCATTCGGTGGCTTCGCGTGTCGGTTCGGCGGTTTCGGGTGTCGGTTCGGCAGCTTCGCGCGGTGACTCGGCGGTTTCGGGTGTCGGTTCGGCAGCTTCGCGCGGTGACTCGGCGGTTTCGG
>JBBDNV010000051.1:0-5989 GCA_040877415.1 Pirellulales bacterium | reverse complement strand
GGTGACTCGGCGGTTTCGGGTGTCGGTTCGGCAGCTTCGCGCGGTGACTCGGCGGCTTCGCGTGACGATTCGGTGGCTTCGCGCGGCGGTTCGGCGGTTTCGGGTGTCGGTTCGGCAGCTTCGCGCGGTGACTCGGCGGTTTCGGGTGTCGGTTCGGCGGCTTCGCGCGGCGATTCAGTGGCCGCTTCGGGGATCGGTTCCGGGGCTGGTTCGGCGGCAGATTCAGGCAGCGTGCTGGTCACATTGTCGAACGGCGAGGGCGGCGCTACGCCGCCCGATGGTTCCTCGCCGGCGGCTCCCTCGTTGACCTGGGGCATGGTTGGCCGCGGTTGGGGCGCGACGATGGGCGGTTGCGGCGCGACGATGCGCGGTTGGGGCGTGGCGATGCGCGGTTGGGGCGATGAGGGCTCCGGAGTAGTCGGCGGAACTATTTTCTTGGCCGCTTTCTTGGGCCCTGCATGGCGCGGCGCTGGCTTCGTGGCCGTTTGGGGTGCCAAGGTTGGTTTCGTTTCGGGGAGTGCGCGCCGTATCGTCGGCGGCGCGGCAGAGTCGACTTTGGGCGACGTGGCGGGCGATTCAGGGCCGCTTTCCGCCGGCGTCGCTTCTCGCGGCGTAACCACGTAAGGCGCGGAGCGAATTCTCGGCTTGGCCGTCTCGCCATTCGGCGCTGCGCGGACGCGCGGCGCAAGGGGCGGCGCCTGGACGGCGGGCTGCTCGGCCGCGGAGCCGCCGCTTCGCGTGCCGAAGCCGCCCATCACGGCGCCCGCGGGAACGCTGAACACGAGTCCGTCGCCATTTTGGGCCAGCACCCGCAACTGGTCGCCCGCGGCCGAAAAGGCGAGCATCCGCTTGGCCCCGCCCGGCGCTTCAAGCGCGCCGATTTGACGACCGTTGTCGGCCCGCCACAGATCGACGCGATCGCTGTCGTCTCGCGGCACGGCGGCGATCCAACGCGCGTCGCCGGAGATTTCCACGAGCGCGTAGCGGCGATTGCTGTTTTCCAATCGCCGCAGTCGCCTGCCGTTGGGCACGTCGCACAGTACGAGTCCGGCGCCCTTGGTTTCAGCGGCCACCAAATAATGGCCGCTGGCCGAAAGATCGAAAGGCGCTTCTGCGCCCAATTCGGCCAGAGTCGCCGTGATATCCTGCCGGGAGGATGGAGGCCGCGACCTGGAAGGGGCCGACTCGACCGGGCTCGTGCGCAGCCGATTTCGATCGACGTTCGCCCCCGAGTCGCCGCGTTTGGGTATTTTCGCCCGCGTATCGCCGCCGATCTTCTCGCCGGCTTTCAAGCGCTCGATTGGCGCCGGCGCGATTCCGCTGGATGGCTCTCTAACAACAGCTTCGGTTTTTCCCAACGGCACACTTCGCAGCAATCGCGAGCCCGTAGGCGCGTTCTGCGCATTGGCGTAGTCGCCGCCGAGGACCGCCAGCGACAGGCAAATCGACACCACACCGTGCAAGCGAAGCATGCTTTGGGCCTCCTTACCTTGCTAGCAAGCCGCGGAATCGCGGGGGGACAGGTTATCGCATCCCGCGCCGCGAGGTCAATCGAGACTCGGGCCGTGCCAGCGTTGTCAACGCCGGCAATCGTGCGAAGTGATTGAAGCTGGCGGGGTTGGGCCGCTCCCGCGACGCGCCGTCACTCCTCATCCGGGAAATATAGATCTTCATCGGCAATAAAGGGCACGCCGACTACTAGCACGCGCATGCGGCCCTTGGCGCCGTGAATGACGCCCGGGGGGATATGGACGATCGAGCCTTTGCGCACCGGGTGGGCCTTGCCGTCCAAGACCACCTGGCCTTCGCCTTCCAGCACGTAGTACAGCTCGGCGCTGCGGCGGTGATAATGTTCGCGCGCGTCGTCGATGTCGACGGCGTGGACCCAGGCCGCCACCGTGCCGTCGTCCTCGCGGCTGATCAGCCGGTCGCGAAAGCCGCACGTGCTCGGCTCGCGCGGAACTTCCCCTTCGTGGCGCACGAGCGTGGCCCAGGTTTCGTCTGCCATGAGTGTTTCACCCTTCGTATTCTGTTGCCCCAAGCGTGCGTGTGCGACCCGGAATCGTTTGTGCCGGCTCAACGCGGCCACCCGGGATTATAGCCCGGCCCATCCCTGGAACCCACACTGATCCACGCCGGCATTTACGCGCGACAGGTGCCACAATAAAGAGTCTTGCGGCGTGCCGGCCCTTTTGCGGTTTAGCCGCGTTCTTGCAACTTCGCCGCGATTTCCGGCGGCGCCGTAAACCCCGCTTGTTCCAGGGCGGCCAAATAGTCGCCCGGCTGATTCAGGTTTCGCAGCGTATTCAATTCAGGATCGACGTCGCGCAACTCCGCTTCCATGACGCGCCGCGTCGCCACCGAGTCGAACAAAAACGCCGGCCGCAGCCGGTCGGCCGCCAGCAACTCGTCGACCAGCCCCAGAATGGTCGGCCGATAGACGGCGGCCAGCGGATGCTGAAATCCGCCGCTAACGGGCACCGCCGCCGCGTGATCGCCCAACAGCTCGAACATCCGCCGCGCAAACGCGGGCACCAACAGCGGAACGTCGCAGCTCGTGGCAAACGCCGCCTCGACGTCCGCGGGCAGCGCCCGAAGCCCGGCCGACAGACCTTCCAGCGGCCCGCGACCCTCGCGCCGGTCGCGCGCCACGATCACGCCGGCCGGCAATTCCGGCAAGTCCTGTCCCGGCGCGGCCACCACCACGATCGGAGTGCAGACTTCTGCCAGCAGCCGCACGATCCGCTGGAGCATCACCTCCGGCCCGAACGGCAGCGCCAGCTTCGGCAGTCCCATGCGGCTGCTCCGCCCCCCGCAGAGAATGATCGCGCCCTGCTTCACGATAGCTTTCCACGTCGTTGGAAAAAACATGAATGAACCACGAAGGCACCAAGAGCACCAAGCCGCAGGACTTTCCAAACAACAACGAGCGGCAACGGTCGTTGTGGCGAGTCCTCTTCTTCTGGTGTCCTTGGAGTCTTGCTTGGTGTCTTGGTGGTAAACATCTTCTTTCTCTGAGCCACTCGATTATACTCACCTCTTTGTGGTTCATCGTTTCGGGCCGGCACTTGTCGCAGCCGACATCGAGAACCTTTGCACGCCCGCCCATGTGCCATCCCGTGGGGTACTTGGAATTGCCGCACCAGAGGCGTCATAATGGGCCGTTCGCTTTCACAAATTGACTGCATTCCAGGGAGTCGCCTCATGAAACGTTTGTTACCATCCGCCGCGTACGGCCTGCTCGCCGCGGCGATCGTCGCTGCCGCGGTTGCCGGCGTCGCCAGGTCCGACGACAAGCCCGAGGCCGGCCGGTTATTTGAATTGCGCACCTACACCACCAACGACGGCAAGCTGGCCGAGCTGCACAAGCGATTTCGCGACCACACCAATCGGCTGTTCGTCAAGCACGGCATGACGCTCGTCGGCTACTGGACCCCGGCCGAGGGACCCGAGGCCGACAACACGCTGGTCTACGTGCTGGCCTATCCGAGCCGCGAGGCGCGGGACAAATCGTGGAAAGCCTTCATGGCCGATCCCGAGTGGCAAGCCGCGTACAAGGCTTCGCACGCCAGTGGCCCGTTGGTGAAGAATGTGAAATCCCAGTTCCTCAATCCCACCGACTACTCGCCGATCAGGTAAAGTCCGCTTCGACCCATCGCGCCGGCGGCGGCCTCGATGATTGTCCCGCGGCGCGACCTCATTTATCAGGGAGAAAAACGTCATCATGACCGACCGCGAACGCTGGACGGTTTATCCGCTCTTGTTTCTGACGCTGGGAATCGCGCTGCGCGACAAGCTCGGCGCCGACGTCGCCGACGCGCGATACCGCAACGTGCTCTGCAATGCGCTCGTGGTTGCCGATCGACTAGGAAAGCAGCAGGTCGTGCTTTCGTCGAACGCGGGCGGAGGCTTTGTGACGACGATCGGCAACTCCGGCGGCCCCGACGTGCTCGTGGGCCACACGACGCAATTGTCGGGGCTGTTGTTTGTCGACGCCCAGGGCAACGTGCGGCACCCGAGCATTGCGGTGCCCGTGGGATTCCCCAATCCCGAGCCCGCCGGGACCCCGGGCGCTCGGCCGGACGATCCGGTGCCAGCCGCGGAGCCGTAGCCCTTCGCGGCGCACGATCGCCACCGTCTCGATTTCGCGAAGCCGGGACGGAGCGGCCGTCAACCTAAGGGCCGAACGTGATCACGCCGCGCAGTCCTCCAACGACGTTCAAGGGGACGCCGTCGCGCTCGAGATCCTGAAAATCCCGATACGGCCGGCCGGCCATGATATGCGCCGCCATGCCCGGTCCCACGCCGGGAAGGTCCTGCAACTGCTGGAGCATGCACGAATTGATGTCGATCTTCCTCGGCACAAACGGAGCAATGAGCGGGCGCTTGGCCACCTTGGCGGGCTGGCTCGCCAGCGGCACGGGCTGTTGCTCTCGGCCAAAGGGCCACAAGCGGCGTAAAAGCTCGGGTTGTTCGCGCAATTGGGCAAAGGTGGTGGCGGACGTGGCGGCGCCCAACAGCAATGCGGCGCCCCCGACCAGGCAAGTCTTCCGCAATGAATTCATGGCAAAGCTCCTTCATAAGCGGCCCCATGTTTCGCGCCGCTGCCACCGGCGAAATACGGGGTCGCTCAATTGTACTACATATTTCGCGCTTGCCGGCCGCAACTGCCGTCACACCGGTGGAACTGGACAATCGCGCGTGACGCTGGCGAAAATGCAGAACTGATTTCAAAACCTGTAGCCGGGGTCAGTGACCCCGGATGTGCAGCAATGCAGGCCGGCCAATCAGAAGACCGGCCTCACTGAGGCCGGCTACAAGATCCAACTCTTTTCACCCGGAGCGACCACCATGGAACGACGCGAATTTTTGGGCGGCACGCTGGCCGGCGCGCTCGCGGCGGCCGAAGTCGAGAACAAAGCCGCGGGCCAGCCGGCCGATTCAGCGGCCGACGTCACCACCGGCCGCGAGGTGACGATCGAACGGCCGCAAACCGGCAAGCCGCATGCCGGCAAAGTGTTGGCCACGATCGCCCCGCATTCCGACGACCATTCGATCCTGGCCGGCGGCACGATCGCCAAGCTCATCCTAGAGGGGTACACCGGCTACCTGATCCGCACCAGCAACGACGAAATGGACTCCTATGATCTGACGATGGGCCAGACCGTGGCGGCCAACGAAGCCGACAACCAGCAAATGGCGAAGGTGCTGGGCATCAAACGGGTGTTCGATCTTAACTACCGCAACCACAGCATGGACGACGTGCCAAAGGTTGAACTGCGGGCCCGGCTGATCTTTCTGATCCGGCTGTTGAAGATCGACACCATCTTCAGCTACGACCCTTGGGGCCACTATGAAGAAAACCCCGACCACTACGTAACGGCCCAGTGCGTCGAAGGGGCGTGCTGGATGGCCGGCGGCCACCTGGATTTTCCCGAGCATTTTGCCGCGGGACTTAAGCCGCACGGCGTGCGCGAGAAATACTACTACGCCCGGGGACCGCAGTTGGTGAATCGTGTTGTCGATATTTCCACGACGATCGACAAGAAGATGGCGGCCATCCGCGCGAATGGGACGATGATCGGCCACATGGTGGGCGAATTCCGCGACGCGCTCGCCGCGCGCAAGCTCAAGCTGCCCGAGTTGGAAGGCGACCCCGACGCCGCGATCCGGGCCTATGCCGATTTGCGATTTCGCCGGGCCGCCGCCGAGCGCGGACGGCAGTACGGCCTGGAGTACGCCGAGCAATTTCACTACATCGGCCCCGACGCGTCGCTCGACGAATACGTGAAATCGCACGCCGTGCCGCTGTAACAAACGTCGGGTGCGACATTGAGTCGGCGTACCATGCTCACGCGAGAGCATGAGCATGCCCGGCAATTTACTAGCCCGAAGCGCCAGCGAGGGGCAAAGCCAGCGAGGTCTCTAGTGCATCCTCGCTGGCCAGGATTATGCAAGTGCAAGCAGAAGGTCCGTCAACTATGGTGGG
>JBBDNV010000050.1:0-6379 GCA_040877415.1 Pirellulales bacterium | reverse complement strand
AGCCAGCGAAGGGAGTCGAACCCTTAACCCCCGCATTACGAATGCGGTGCTCTGCCAATTGAAGCTACGCTGGCAGTTGGTGAAGTCCCTAAGTCTACCCACGTTGAGCAGTTCGGCCAAGGGCTGGTGGCGACAGGGCTGGTGGTGACTCGACGGTGCAAGGCGCTAGCGAGTCGAGGCGTCGAGAAGCGCGGCAACCGCCCGGCCGTTTATTCGGACCATGCGGACCGGAGGCTGTCAGATCGTGGCGAATGGACCGGATTTTCACGGCACTTCGAGCCCTGCTTCGCGCCGGCCAGATTGTAGAGTTTCGGGGAGCTGAATACCCCGACAATGGGGCGACCACGTTTGGCCCGGCCGCGACGCCCTCGATACGCACACAGAACTTTGCCAGCTACGGCTGGTGCGCCAAATGGATGGACCTAGAGGAGTAATTCCTGCCGCACGCGCGCGAAACCGGCTGCGAGCCTGGTTCCACCCGAAACGCTTTGCGCTGGGCGACGACTCGCGCGCCATGGTGCGTTTGACGCTATTGACCGGCGTGTTTACGGCCGTGCTGATTGCCTTCCAGGGCCTCGTCTTTCCACCTGCCGATTTCTTCGAGCCGCTGGCCACCTGCGCGATTCTGCTAACTCTGGCGGCGTTCTATCAAACCGTGCGGCCGGCGCCGAATTTCGTGCTCGTGCTAAAAGCCCTGTGCGTGCTGGTCGCTTTCTCAACGGTCTACTCCGTGCTCATGTACGCGGTGGCCGCATGCGGTTGGCCGCTGGCCGATTGGATGTTGGCCCGCTGCGACGCTGCCTTGGGCCTCTCGGCGCCCGAAGTGATTCGGTGGGTCAACGAGCGTCCGACCATGGCGCTCGTCCTGCGGCTGGCGTACTTCTCGCTCATCCCGCAGACCATTTTGGCAATCGTCTGGCTGGGACTTACGAACGACCGTTACCACCTCGACAAGTTTCTCGTGCGCTTCATGGTCGCCAGCCTGATCACCGTCGTGGGCTTCTTCCTGTGGCCGGCGAAGGGAACTTACGGTCCGGTGTACGAGTTGCCGGTTCCGGCGTACTGCCGGCAATGCGTCGAACATTTTGACGCATTGCGCTCAGGCGCCCGCACGCTCGTGACGTGGCGCGAAACCGAGGGCCTGATCACGTTTCCATCATTCCACACGATCTGGGCGGTGCTGTTAGCCGCGGCCTTTTATGGCTCCCGCCGGATGTTCTGGCCTGTGGCCCTTCTCAACGTTGTCGTCGTCATATCGACGGTAACCACCGGCATGCACTATTTCTCCGACGTCTTCGCCGGCCTGTTGATTTCGGCCGTGGTCATCTGGACGACAAAAGATCGGCCGGCCCGAAAAGACTCGGCTGCGGCGTTCTAGTCGCGAAACAGTGCGCGGCTGGAAATGACCGAAGGAGCGCGCAAAAAAAGGGGCCTCTGATGCGCCAATGTACAACTGGCGTTGCCGGACGGTTAGGGGCAAGGTAACTGTCCGGCTACATTCATCAGAGACCCCACGGGCCGCAGATGGAAGGTGCCCACTCGGGCACCGTTACCCCCTGGTTAGCAAGACCGGTGCCAATCGTGAAATTGGCGACAACGTTCCGCAATCCCAATGCATATGATGAATGTCAGCAGTTGCTTATGACGATTTCCAGTTTTCAGACGATTGCTTGTCCCGCTTCCAAATGTTGAAGCGTTCCGCGGCATTTGCAGTCTTTCAATACACAGATCGAGGTCTACACGCCCGAAGGCGTCGGGCGCGTCCAAAAACAAGACGCGCGAGGTCGTGCAGTGCCGCGCGCATCGAATCTAAGTAGGCGAGCCGACTTACTTAAGGTTAAATTCACCAGCCAGATCAGGCGGGTGGGCCAAGGCGAGCTTGGCCGTTTGATGCCTGGCGAGTCTGAGCCCGAGGAATAGTGCCTTGGCTTCGCGCATTTCACCTGTCCATCCGTCGGTCGACCGCGTGCTGATCGTCAATAATCCTCGTGCGGGATCGCGGCGGCGCGACGATTCAGTTCGCGACCTGGTCGCGTGCCTCCGCGGGCAGGGCATGAGGCCCGAGGTCGTCACCGATCCGGCGGCGATTGCCTCGATGGCCGGCCAATACCAGGCGCGCGGCCAATTGCGGGCCGTCGTGGCGGCCGGCGGCGACGGCACGTTGACCGAAATCGCCAATCGCACCGAGCCGGGCGTCCCGCTGACCGTCTTTCCGCTGGGCACGGCCAATCTGCTGGCCGGCTACCTGGGCATTGGAAGCGATCCGCAGGCCATGGCGCAAATGCTGTGCCAGGGAAGCCTCGTGCGGCTCGACGCCGCTCGGGCCAACGGGCGCATTTTCCTCTTGATGGCCGGCTGCGGCTTCGATGCCGACGTCGTCCATCGGTTGCATCGCCAGCGGAGCGGAAGACACATCAGCTATTGGACCTGGGCCCGGCCCATTCTGGAATCGATCCGCCGTTACCGCTTTCCCGACTTGCGTGTATATTGCGACACGGCGGCGGACACGCCGGCCGGGCCGATGCGTTCGGCCCGTTGGGCCTTCGTGGTCAATTTGCCGGTCTACGCGGGCGGATTGCGTGTCGCCCCCGAGGCCGTCGGCACCGATGGAATGCTGAATGTGTGCACCTTCGCCGGCGGCTCGTTTTGGCACGGCCTGCGATACGTGGGATGCGTGCTGGTGGGTCGCCAGCGGAGCCTTTCCGACTATAAGTCGGCCCTGGCCTTGCGCGTGCGCATCGAGTCGGACGAGCCGGTGCCGTATCAGTTGGATGGCGATCCGGGCGGAGTGCTGCCGCTGGAAATCGACGTACTTCCGGCACGGTTGACATTGTGGGCGCCGCGGGCGCAAGCCTTGGCGTTGGGTCTCCCAGGGGTCACAGGAAACCAAAAGGGAGTGTAATCGTGCCGAACAACCCGGCGCAAATCGGCCCGTATCAATGCGGTCGCGGCAAACCTCTTTTGATCATTGCCGGACCTTGCGTGCTCGAGAGCGAAGCGCTCGCGCTTGCAATCGGCGACCATTTGCGCGGCGTGGCCGAGCGGCTGCCCATTTCACTGGTGTTCAAGGCTTCGTTCGACAAGGCCAACCGCACGAGCCTGGAGTCGTTTCGCGGTCCGGGATTGGAAAAGGGACTGGAGATTCTGGCCAGTGTGAAGCGCGCTACCGGGCTGCCTGTGACGACCGACATCCATGAATCGCAGCAGGCCGCCCCGGCCGCCGAGGTGTGCGACTTGCTGCAAATACCCGCGTTTTTGGCTCGACAGACCGATTTGCTCGTGGCCTCCGCCCGGACCGGCCGGGCCGTGAACGTCAAAAAGGGCCAATTCATGGCCCCTTGGGACATGCAGCACGTTGTCGGCAAACTCGAAGGGGCCGGATGCCGTAACATCCTATTGTGTGAGCGCGGCACGTTTTTTGGTTACGGGCGACTGGTCAACGACATGCGCTCGGTCATTCAAATGCAGGAACTCGGGGCTCCCGTCATTTTCGACGCGACTCACAGCGTGCAAGAGCCGGGCGGGCTCGGCCGGGCCACGGGCGGAAACCGGGCCATGATCGAACCGCTGGCCAGGGCTGCCACCGCCATCGGCGCCGACGGCCTGTTCTTCGAAACCCATCCCGCGCCCGAAACCTCGCCCAGCGATGGCCCCAATATGGTGCCCTTGGCCGAGTTCGGCCGGATGCTGACCCGCCTGGTGCGAATTCGCGAAACCGTGGAGAAACTGGCGTGAACGTCCCAGACGCCAGGGCATGGCCCAAATCCCTTTGGATCGTCGCCGCGCTGTGCGGGCTGATCGTGCTCGCGGGCTGCCGCGATAAGTCGACCGGCGAGCGGCCGCGCGGGCCGGCAAAACAGACCGACGCGCAAGGCGGCCTGTTCGAATCGGTCGCCGAAAACCTCGACCATCTGGAGCAGTTCGAAACCGCGCAGATACTCAAGCAAATCTGCGATCGGCTCAATCAGTGGTATTTGCAAGAGCAACCGCAAGTGGCCTGGCGGCCCGATCCGCTGCTGGCCGGATTGAGCGAAGAGCTGCGCAGGGGACCGGACGTGCGCTCGCTCGAACAAGTGCGGTTTCGCGACCCCGAAGACGCCTGGTTTTTGCAGGAAGCCGTCTGGCTGCGCGACATTTCCGCCCTCGCCCGCGCCGACCAATTTCAGGATCTGGCCGTGGCCGAGCGGCTCTTCGACTGGACCGTGCGAAACATCCAGCTCGAAGACGACGCCAAATCGGGCGACGGGCCCGCAAATCGCCACTGGCCGTTCGAAACGCTGCTTTACGGGCGTGGAACGGCTATCGAGCGGGCATGGCTGTTCATCCTGCTTGCGCGGCAGCAAGGGCTGGACGTGGTCATGTTGGGACTGGCGGACGAGAACGGCCAGTCGGTGCGTCCGTGGCTGCCGGCGCTGGTGCTCGACAACGAGCTGTACCTGTTTGATAGCCGTTTGGGATTGCCCATACCTGGTCCGACCGAAGGCAGCGTGGCGACGCTGGCTCAGGTGGCGGCCGACGAGCAGCTATTGCGCCGGCTCGATTTGGACGACGAACATCCGTATCCCGTGCGGGCCGAAGACTTGAAGCGCGTGGTGGCCTTTGTCGAGGGTTCGCCGACGGGCCTTTCGCAGCGCATGGCGCTGGTCGAATCACGGCTGGCGGGCAAGCACAAGATGAAGCTCACCTCGCCCGGCGGCGCGCTTGCCGAGCGCGTCGCGAAGTTGCCGCACGTCGCCGAGGTGAAGCTGTGGCCGGTTCCGTTCGAGGTATCGCGCTGGAAGGCCGAGCTCGGCCTCGACGAGCAGCGCAACGCGGCCCGCGAGATGGTGCTCTACCAGGCGATGCCGGCCCTGAAGCGCGCACGGGCGCTGCACTTCAAGGGCGCCTATGAGGGGGAGGAGGGTGCCAAGCGGTTTTACCTCAGCGCGCGTCCGCCCGAAAAGTTTATCGAGGACTACAAGTTGCCCGAAGAAACCCTCAAGCAGATCCCCGCCGGCAGCGTTTCCCGGGTCGAGGCCGTGCAGATCATCTTGATGCGCGAAGGGAAGCAAAACGCCAGTTTCTGGCTGGGGCTGATCTTTTTCGAACAGGAAGACTATCCCAACGCCATCGACTTCCTCGCCAAGCGCACGCTGGGGGCCGGCGCCAACTCGAAGAGCCCCTGGACCGCGGCCGCCCGCTACAACCTCGCGCGCGTGTACGAAGCCGAAGGCAAGTTGGCCGAGGCCATCGAGCTGTACGAGTCCGACACCGACAGTCCGCAACGCCACGGCAACCAGCTCCGCGCGCGCCGGCTCAAGCAGAAGAGCGGCGCGGCCGCCAAAGGGCCGCAAGCGACTTGAGCGACCGCCTGCGAGCCGGGCCAGCGCGACGCTTGGCGCGAGCCACCGACGGTCTTTGCGGGTGGCTTTTTTCGATTTTCAAAATCAGGCCACTTTGCCTGATTTTGGGGCGGCAATTTTTCATAGCTATACAGCGTGCGCGCGAAGAATGGCCCGGTGGTCTCGCAAGTGACGCGGCGCGTTGGTTTTAGAATAATTCGCGGCGCGAAATTCCAACGCACCCCCCGAAGTGAAGAAGTTTGGCGTGTGTCGAGAGTATTCCATCCTTGCTTAAATCAGAATTCTGCGCAGCGTGCAAGGGAAGTTTTCGGCCACTCATCAGGGGTCGGGGGTCAGGGGCTGGGAGTCAGTCCTCAAAACGAAGAACGCTCGCAATCGCATACCCGACTCCTCATCCGTTCTAACTCCTGCCTATCGCGTCCCGCCTCCAGCCGCCGAGCTGGATTTTCGATCGTGGGCGCAGATTTGAGGATGAAAGTAGGCCAGCACTTCGGGTAAGGTCGTGCGCATCGGAGAACCTGGTCGTTCAACGGTGCTTGAATGTTGTGCAGGACTTTGCAGGCTTTCGTTCAGGGAGGAATCGCCGATGATTCTTGATTTGCCGGAAAACGACCGCGACGACGAAATTCTGGACGACAACATCGAGCCGACTTCGCCGGCGGAACACAACCGGGCGCTGGAAGACGATGTCGCCGCCGAAGACGAGATTGACTCGGACGTCTCGGCTAAAGGGATGCCCGACGTTTCTTCGGCGAACCTTGACGACGGCGTAACGGGAAGTCCATCTTTGCCGCAACCGGACATCCAATTGTCCGAATCCGTTGCCAGCTTTTCTGCCGCGCAAGACACTCCCTCGACAGCCGGTCCTGCCAGTGATGAATCGCCAGCGCCCAGTACTCAGTCGAATTGGTCCAACTTCGTGCCCGCGCCGGGCTATGCCGATCCGGAAACGGGGAGGCCCCGATTCCTGACCGGGAGGGTCGATCAGGCCGGCTTCGAGCTCAGGGAACTCGTGTACGGGCGGCGACCGATTTTCG
>JBBDNV010000049.1:0-34392 GCA_040877415.1 Pirellulales bacterium | reverse complement strand
TCCAGTATCGGCACCAGGCGGTAACTGGCATACGAGATTCCGCCGCAGTTGACCACCTCCCAGGAGCGACTCGCATCAGCCGCCCGCAGGCTGATCTCCAGCCAGGTCGTAAACGACGTCTCAATGGTGAACGGGTTCCCTTGCACGGTCGACTCGCCCAGACAGAAGATGCGAAACTCGTCGGGCGCCTTTTTGGCCGCGAACGAATCGGGACGAAAGTACGCCTGCCGGGCCTTGGGAATTTCGTAGCGGGTTTGATCCTCGTTGAGCACGAACAGCGGCACGACCGAGCGAAAACCGACAAACGGATCGTCGTGCAGCCCTGGACGGCCCCAGTCGAAAACCGCGCAGAAACCCTCGCAGGCGACAAGCGGCGACAGGCCCACGAGCACCGCCAAACATCGAAACACCCAGCGCCGCCTGCGGGACATAGGCCGCGGCCGCCGCGCGTCGGATTGCTGCTCGTCGCTGGACATAGGCTTCATTTTATCTTAACGCGGCCCGTTGGTGCCGCTATCTCTGGGACTGCCCGGTTCGGCGCCCTAAACGCCGCACAACGCTCCTCACCCGACCCTCACCGCTGTGCGTGATCGAGATCGCGGGCCATCTTCGCGCGGGTCGTACGGCCGCCTCCGCGCCGGCGCTCCTACACTTGCGTGGAAACCGGCCGCGCGGCCGGCAATCGCGCTTTGTGCGTCAACGTATTCCCCCGAGGTTGGCTCATGTTGTTCGAGATCGTCTTGCTCACGATCAGCGTTTTGCCCGCGACGCCCCAACAGCCCGCCGGTGACGTGGCAGCGGTGGCCCGGGCCGCGTTGGATCAACTCCCCGGACACACCGGTTTCCTGTTTACAGAACTGACCGGCGAGGACCCTCGGGTGCTTTACGCGCTTCGAGAGGACGAGCGGTTCGCGATCGGCTCGAGCTTCAAGCTGTTCATCCTCGGCGCCCTGGCCGATGAAGTGAACGCCGACCAGCGTGGTTTGGACAACGTGATGCGGCTGCGCGCCGATTTGAAAGGTCCGCCGCACAGCGAAATGGCCTCCTGGCCGATCGATTCGCCGGTCACGCTGCAAACGCTGGCGCTGAAAATGATTTCCACGAGCGACAACACGGCCACCGATCATCTGCTCTGTCTACTCGGCCGCGAGCGCGTGGAGCGCCAGATGGTCGAAATGGGAGATCGCCACGCCCAGTGGAATCGCCCCTTGCTCTCGACCCGAGAAATGACGATGCTCCGCGACAAGAAGTCCCCACTGGCGGGCAGCGAGTATCAAGAGCTCGACCTGGCGGCCCGGCGAAGGTTTCTGGCCGATCACTTCCGCGGCGTGCCCGATTACGAGGACGTCGACTTCGACGCCGCCGCCTACAACCTGGCCGAATGGTACGCCACGCCGCTCGACATGGCCCGGGCCCTTTCGTGGTTGAAGAACCACACCCAAGTCGTCAATCCGGCCCATCCGCTGCGGGCCGTGTTGGCGGTCGAGCCGAAGCTCGCGCACGACGCGTCGATTTGGCCCTACGTCGGCTTCAAAGGCGGATCGGAAGACCAGCTCTTGGCCGGCAACTGGCTACTCAAGCACAAGAACGGCCGCTGGTACACGTTCCACGTGTTCTACAACAATCCGCATGGTACGGCCGATCAGGAGCCGATGATGGCGGCGATCGTCGCCATCTTCGCCGCGATCGAAAAACACGTGGAGTAAGAGCGTCTAACAAAACGGCCGGGGACTGTCCCGATTTTGCGGTGCCCTGGGAGCAAAATGGGACTGTCCCCCTCTCCGAGACCATTTCGTTAGTCCGCTCCGCAAAACGGCCGGGGACTGTCCCGATTTTGCGGTGCCCTGCGAGCAAAATGGGACTGTCCCCCTCTCCGAGGCCATTTCGTTAGACGCTGTAACGCCCGTCAGCGACTGGGTGGCTTGCTCTGCTCGTTCGGAACCCGCCCGGGGTCCGCAACGTCGTAGCACCACAGCGAGCCCTTATCACGAATGTAGAGCTTGCCGCCCGCCACGACCGGGTAAGCCCAGGCTTGCGAGCGTCCGCGGTCGGGCTGGTCGGGAAGTGCGAACTTCCCCTTTTCGCGATAGCCCTCGGGCGTGACTTCCACCAGCGCCACGTCCCCTTTCTCGCCGTGAATGTACAGCCGGCCGTCCGCCGCGCAGACCGAGCCGGCGCCGACCGAGCGGTCCTGCCACTTCACTTCCCCGCTGGCGAACTCGACGCACATCAGGCCCCCGCTGTTGGTGCCGTAGAGATAGTTGTCGACCCTCACCGAGCCGCCGATGCTGGTGGGCATTTTGACGTCGAAGTAAACTTGCTCGGCAGCGACGCCCTCGCCGTCGACGCTCAGTTTCACCAATCCGCCGCCGCTGCGGCCGGCCGCGCTATAGACCAGCTCATCGCGGGCGACCGGCGTGGGGATGTTGGCCGAGCTGCCCTGGGCCGTGCGATCGTAGCGCCACAGAAACTTGCCCGTCTTGGCGTCGACGCCCACGAGTCCCTGGCCCAGGAATTGCACGTATTGCTTCACGCCGCCGAAGTTGACCACGATGATCGAGGCGTAGGCCGCGGCATCTCCTTCGGGCACGACCCCCTTCCAAACCACGTCGCCCGTTTTCTTGTCCAAGGCCACGAGCGTCGCCTCGCTGCCGCCGGGCGTGCAAACCACAACGTCGCCGTCCACCAGCGGCGATTCGGCATAAGCCCAGTTGCCGGGCTTCCCGGCGAAGTCGGCGGGAAGATTCTTGGTCCAGCGGATTTCGCCCGTTTCGGTTTCGAGGCAAGCCAGGTCGCCGGCGGAGCCGATCGCATAGAGCAGCGAACCGTCGACCGTGGGCGTGGACCGCGCGCCGGGGTATTGCGGTCCCCGGTTGGGACCGACTTTGCCGATCCGCGTGCGCCACTCTTGCCTTGCGTCGGCAGTCGACAGGGCATGCACGTACTCGTCGTCCGTGCCCTCGTTGCTGATCAAGTAAAGGCGATTGCCCACGACCGATGGCGTCGAATATCCGTCGCCGATATCCTTGGCCTGCCAGACCAGCGGCGGCCCCTCGGTGGGCCACTGCGTCAGCAGTCCGGTTTCGGCCGAAATGCCGTTGCGGTCCGGCCCGCGCCACTGCGGCCAATCGGCCGCACTTGCCAACCGCGGCCCTAGGGCGGCCGCGGCCGCCAGAGAAGCGAGCACCAAGACGACCCGAAGCAATCGCGCTTTCATAGCTGCACCTCCGTTGCAAGGCGGATTCAATCGCAGCGATCTTTATAGGCGGTGTCCGCGCAAGAAGCAACTATTTGGGCACTGCAAGCTTTGGTTCGATTCAATCCCCTCGCCGGCTCAATGGGGAGAACCGCAGGGGTGGAATAGCGATCGAGGTCGCTGGCAGTTGATGGCCCTTCATGAATTCCACCATGACGTTCTTGATAGTCGGTGAAGAGACAAACAGATCGTCGCCGTGGGCCGCTCCATCGATGACGAGCTGCACGCTGTTGGGAAACCCGGCTTGGACCTCATCGGCGTTACTGGCGGGCGTCCGGCCGTCGAGCGTCCCGCTGACAAACAGGACCGGCAGGGTTGAATGGACGGCGGCGCGAAAGGCCGGGCCCAAATCAGGATTACCCCATGCCCCGCGGATTTCGGGCATCGGAAAATTCGCCGCGTTGCCTAACAGACACTGGCGGGCCTCGCGTTGAATTTGAGCCAGCCGCTCGGGCGAGGCGCCCGACGCGCAGTCCATCATGAAGGCCATGGCCGAGCCGATCGGACTGCGGCGCACCTCGATCGACGTGCGTGCCAAAAACGAGAAATCCCCGTTGGACATCGCTTCATACAATGCCGGAAGCATTCGCATCGCCTGTCGGCTCCCCAGCGACTGCGCCGTAATGAATTGAAGGTCAAACTTTCCGACGGCGACTTTCACCTTTTCGCGAGTCTGAGGGTCGGTCACCTCGACCGTCACCGGCTGCCGGTCGAGCCGTTCAAGAACCCGTCTCATCAATCCCAGCAAGTCGGGAATGCGTTGGCTCAGCTCGAGATCGGCTTTGACGAGCCGGTCGATCTTCTCGAGGATCGTTTGCCCCGCGCTCGGCAGCTTCAATGTGTGGTCCGGTCCCTCGACCCCGGCCAGTACCGCCCGGTGAATGCTCGATTCGTGTCTCCGAATCGTCGCCAAGGCCAGGTGCGTTCCGTAACTGGCGGCCAATAGACTGATCTTCTCCACGCCCAGGGCCCGCCTGAGATCCTCGAGATCGTCCGCACTTTCATTCGTGTTATAGCCGTTTAAGTCGACGCCTTGACGCTTCCAATGTTCGGCGCACTCTCGGCAGCGATCCAGCGCAAGACGGAGAAACACCGCCGGATCGCCCGGCTGATCGAGCGGAAAGTTCCAGCGATCCTGACAAGCCAGCTTTGGCATGCAGCGACCGGCGCCGCGCTGATCCAAGGCAATCACGTCGCCGACCTCGCGCATGGCATCGAATACGGGAAACCGCGCACCCCGCGCCAGTTCGATGCCCGATCCGCCGGGGCCTCCGGCAAGGTAGACAATTGGTGGGCCAGGTTTCTCGGCCGTGCTCTTGAAGCGCACGAACACAAGCTCGATCGACCTGCTGTCGGTCTTCGTGCGGTTCTCGGGCACCACCAGCCGGCCCAGTTCCGCGTCCAACTTACGTCCGTCGGGTGTCTGAAAGACGTACGGCGCAAGCGTCAGTTTGTCCGGACCCGGCCCAGTGGACTCAACGGCGTCTGCGCCCGATTCGAGCGCCAGGATTAACATCGCCAGGACGATCGGCAAAAATCTCATCGGCAAACTCCTCTCCTGCTTAGCAGTCGGTCCCGATGCCGTCGGCTCACTTTTTCGGGTCGCCCTTGCGCTGATTGCGGGCGGTCGCTGCAACCTGCGCCAGAATCTCGTCAAGCGCTGCGCGGTCCATGAATTTCCCGTTGAGCATGACGCCGTGTATTTGTTGCGTGTTGCGAATATCCTCAAGCGGATCGGCGTCCAAGAGTACCAGGTCGGCGATCTTTCCGGCCTCCACGGTCCCCAACGCGTCCTGCATACCGAAGAATTCGGCCGGATGGCGAGTGGCACTCACCAGGACCTCCATGCTTGTCATCCCGACTTCGCGCACCAGAAGCTGCAGTTCGTCGTGCAGGCTAAAACCGGGAAAGATCAATACCACGGCTACATCGGTGCCCGGCATGATGCGCACCCCAGCGCGATGCATTTCTTGCACGTCCCGCAGCAGGCGCGGGGCCATCTTTTTCCAGTCAATCTGCGCTCCCGATTTCCTCTCCTCGACTTGCTCGCGCCAATCGTCGATGAGATAACCGGAGAGATATTTTCGCCGCGGGTCGATCTTTCCGTCGCTGTCTTCGACGATTGCGGCCGCGGCTTCGTACGAAACGAATAGAGACTTTTCGCCATTGACCAAGGTTGGCACGACCGCAATCCCGCTGTCGACGAACTCTTTGAATAGTTCGTTTCGTTCTTGCTCCGTCTTGTTGAGCGGAGGGAACAACACGTGCTCGATGCTGCGCTGTCCGGCGCGAATTATTTCCTCGGGCGCGGCCACGGCGTGGCCGACCAGCGGCAGCCCGACGCGCTTGGCCGACTCCGAGATTGCCCGATACGTCTCCAGCGATGCTACCGTGCGCACCTTCAAGAAATCGACTCCGAGCTTCGCGATGGACTCCACGGCAGGGCCGGCGGCTTCGGCATTGGCAACCGGCACGCGCGTTCGTTCCACGGGTTCCACTGTGCCTTGTCGTTTCATGCGTTCCACATGGCTGGCGCTCTCTAGAATCGGACCGGCCGTCTTGATCCGAGGTCCGAGCTTCTCTCCTTTCGCAATCTCGCGCCTCCACTTGAAAACCTCGGCAAAGTCGCCCCCCATGTCGCGGACGCTCGTGACACCGTTGGCGACAAACAGCGGCAGCGCACCTGCGCCGGCCTTCGCCAGGTGGACGTGCATGTCCCACAATCCCGGGATCAGGAACTTGCCGCGACCGTCGACAACCACGGCGCCAGCGGGAATCGCGGCGTCGTCGGCTGGCGTCACCGACGCGATGCGGTCACCCTCGATCAATACCGTCGTGTCCGGCCGTGGGGCCGCGCCAGTCCCGTCAATCACGGTGACGTGGCTGATCGCCACGCTCTGTGCCGCACGAGCGCACTCAGCCGGCACGGCGAACGAACAGGCGAGCATCAATCCGACATGCCGCATGATTGTGGACATTCGCCTCGGCACGAATCCCAGATCAATTCTTATTCGGCACGTGATTGACTGTATCATTGCTAACACCCTCCGACGGTGCGGGACGCTCTCGCGCGCAGTTGTCGTGTCGCATTCGACAGGCTGCGAGGCGTTACTCTGAGGTATACCGGGGAAAGGCGTGCATGGTTTCACCCAAAATGGCACAGCAATCGGCAGCGTGGATTCTCCAAATGTTCTCCGCCACCGGCGAAAAGAATTCCGGCGGTTGACTTCGTCGAATCTTTTTTGATGCCGGATCACGCTTGCGGCACTTGGCACAAGGGTTCGCGAAGCGTTATGCTGGTTCGTTGCCAATCCGTGTAGTTGGGCCCGCTGCGTCTCCTGACCAGGAGCAACCTTGTCGTGACCACGACCATTGCCCCGGATTTTTCCAAAGGGGACGGCCTCTTGCCCGCCATTGCCCAGGACGCCGAATCGGGCGAAGTCCTGATGCTGGCCTACATGAACGCCGAAAGCTACGCCGAAACGCTGGCCACCGGCCGGGCCGTGTACTTCAGCCGCAGCCGCCACAAGCTGTGGCGCAAAGGCGAAGAGAGCGGCCACGTGCAGGAAGTCGAGGCGATCTTCTTCGACTGCGACGCCGATACGATTTTGCTCAAGGTGCACCAAATCGGCGGCGCGGCCTGCCACGAAGGCTACGCGAGCTGCTTCTTTCGCCAGGTTACGCCCGAAGGGCTCAAGGTGATCGCCGAGCGCGTGTTCGATCCCCAGCAAGTGTACAAAAAGTAGAACACCAACCCGCAGCGCAAGTTTTGATGTTACGCATGGACCGTCGACGTCACCATTTAGCCCCCGGCTTTGCCGGGGGATTCCTCGCTTGTGAAGGATGACGAACCGTCGAGAGCTGCGGTACGACGATCCCCCGGCAAAGCCGGGGGCTAACGGGTACGTGTTCGCAAAGCGAAATAAGCGGTTGAATCACCCCGCCATGCCAAACTGCCTCAAGCTTGGAATTCCCGCCGGCAGTCTGCAGGAAGCCACGGCCGAATTGTTTCGCCGCGCGGGCTACAAGATCACCTTCAGCTCTCGCAGCTATTTCCCCACGATCGACGACGACGAGATCGAGTGCATGTTGATCCGCGCCCAGGAAATGGCCCGCTATGTCGAGGACGGCGTGCTCGACTGCGGGCTCACCGGCCATGACTGGATCATCGAGAACGGCTCCGACGTGCACGAAGTCGCCGAGCTGGTGTTCTCCAAAGTCAGCCGCCGGCCGGTGCGGTGGGTGTTGTGCGTGCCCGAGAATTCGCCGGTGCAAAGCGTCAAGGACCTGGCCGGCAAGCGCATCGCCACCGAAGCCGTGGGGCTGACCGAGCGGTACCTGGCCCGAAACGGCGTCAAGGCGAAGGTCGAGTTCAGTTGGGGCGCGACCGAAGTGAAGCCGCCCAAGCTGGCCGACGCCATCGTCGAAGTGACCGAGACCGGCGGCTCACTGCGGGCCAATCAACTGCGCATCGTCGACGAAGTGCTCACCAGCACGCCCCGCTTCATCGCCAATCACGGCGCCTACGCCGACGCTTGGAAGAAACAGAAAATCGACGACATCGTGCTGATGCTGCGGGGCGCGATGGCGGCCGAGGGCAAGGTGGGGCTGATGATGAACGTGCCGCGCAATCAGTTGCCCTCAGTGCTCGCCATCCTGCCCGCCTTGCAGCAGCCGACCGTGGCCAGCCTGGCCGACGAAAACTGGGTCGACGTCAACACGATTCTCGACGAATCGGTCGTGCGCCACATCATCCCGCGGTTGAAGGCGGCCGGCGCACGCGGTATCGTCGAGTACGCGCTGACCAAGATCATCGACTAAATCGTTTAGCCACCGGCCCCGGGGGGGCCGGGGCTCAAGAGGAACCCATGAATGGCCGAGCATCTCGAACCGCGGTCGCTGTGCTGGTGACGGCCCTCGTTTGCGCCACACACGCACAGGCCGAGCTGCCGCTGGTTGTCAGCGAGGATTTCGAAGCCGGCGGCGGCCGCTGGCAGCCCACCGACCGAGAGGCCTGGAAGATCGCCGAAACCCCGCAGGGCAAAGTCTACAGCCTGTTCCGCCAGAGCAACTACCAGCCGCCGTACCGCAGCCCGGTCAATATCGCGCTCTTGAAGGACGTCGCCGTGAGCAACTTCGTGCTCGAAGCCCGGCTTCAGAGCACCGTCAAGGACTACAACCATCGCAGCATGGTTGTTGTCTTCGGATACCAGGACCCGGCGCATTTTTATTACGTGCATTTCGGCAAGCGCACCGACGACCACGCCAACCAGATATTCATCGTCAACGGCGCGCCCCGCGTGAAGATTTCGACCAAGACCACTCCCGGCACGCCCTGGGACGACGCCTGGCATCGGGTCAAAATCGTGCGCAGCGTGGGCGACGGAAAGATCGACGTCTATTTCGACGATCTGGAAACCCCGCTGATGGCCGCCGCCGACAAAACTTTTGCCTGGGGCCAGATCGGCATCGGGGCGTTCGACGACTTGGGAAACTTCGACCAGATCGTGCTTTGCGGCAACGTCGTCAAGCCCGAGGCCCGCTGAAAAAAACGTTTAGCCCCAGGACCATCGGTCCGGGCAAGCCGACCAAACAATTTGGAAGCGACATTTCACGCCAGGAGCAACTCCATGAGTGCCGATTCGCGCGTTGCCGAGCTCAAATTGCAACTCCCTCCCCTTCCCAAGCCGGCCGGCGTTTACAAGCCGCTGGTGATTGCCGGCGGCATGGCCTACGTTTCGGGCCACGGCCCGCTGAAAAACGACACAACCATGCTCACCGGCCGCGTCGGGGCCGACGTCGATCTGGCCGCCGGGGTCGCCAGCGCGCGGCAAACGGGACTGGCCATTCTGGCCACGCTGCGCCAGCGCCTCGGCAGCCTGGATCACGTCGTGCGGGTCGTCAAGCTGCTGGGCATGGTCAATTGCACGCCCGATTTCAAAGAGCATCCGCAGGTGATCAACGGCGCTAGCGAGCTGTTTCGCGACATCTGGGGCGAGGAGCGGGGCGTCGGCGCGCGCAGCGCCGTCGGCATGGGATCGTTGCCCGGCAACATCACCACCGAAATCGAGGCGATTTTCGAGCTCGACCCGGCCTGGCTCGAGTCGCAAAAGGGCCGATAAGTGCGGCCTCACAAGTCGCCGCCGCCGGAGAACAGCCCGTCGAGGTGCGCCGTTTCGTTGAGCGAGAGCAGCTTGAACTCGCTCTCCCACGCCGCCTCGCTGACCGATCCGTTTGAGAGCGCAAACGGATTGCGCCCGGCGGGAATTTCGAGCAGCGTCTTAAAGGCGGCCGACAGCGAACCGCTGTGCGCCACGACGATCGCGCATCGATAGTCGAACTGGCGAATCGCGCGGAACGCGGCGGCGGAGCGCAGCATCAGGTCGCGCCGCGATTCACCGTCGGGGATCCGGTAGTCGGGATCGCCGCTGCGCCAGCGCGCGGCATCTTCGGGAAACCGCTCGTCGATCTCGGCCCAGCAATGCCCCTGGAAAATGCCGGCGTTGATTTCCATCAGCCGCGGCTCGAGGCGCACTTCGAGCTTCAGCTTCTCGGCGATGCACAGGGCGCTTTCGCGGGCGCGCGAAAGCGGGCTGGAGATGACCGCGTCGCACTCGAGGCCGCCCAGCGCTAGGGCCACGGCCTGGCACTGCCGGCGTCCCAGCGGCGAAAGCTGGCTATCCGACTGCCCCTGGATTCGGCCGGCAAGGTTGTAATACGTTTCGCCGTGGCGCACGCAAAACAGCTTCATCGCGACCTCGAGCCCGCCGACATCGTACACTCCCCGCCGCAATGCCGAATGTGCCTGAAAACACAGGTCACTTCAACCCCCGCACGCGGAGGCGACCTCGCTTGCGATGTCGGCGGAACGTCGAAATCTATCGCTCTCGGCGGTGGGCCGGCCGGGGACTTGAGCGGACTTTGAGCGACGTCAAGTGCCGGGCTTCCTGGGCCTGGCGATCGGCCGCCAGTTGCTGCAAAAAGGCGGACGAAGCGTGATCGAGCAAGATCACCTCGCTCCTGGCATCCGGATTCGAGAGCGAACGGACGATACAAATCACCTCCGCGCGGTCAGCCCGAGCGTTGATTTCGGCCATCGCCGCGGGTTCCACCCCGGCAAGACTGCCCGTGCTCGCCGGTATGACCCGGGCGCCGCGGTCGGCCGCGAAACTCGGTTGCGCCGCCGGCCCCGGCATGTGCGCCAGATCGACGGCTCCGCCCGCGGCGGCGCCGTTTAGCCCGGAGGCACCGCCGACGGGCGGACGCATGTGCGCAAGATCGCCGACTCCGCCCGCATCGACTGTGCTGCGCTGGGGGCGGTTTTCGTAAATTTCCGTCAGGCCGGCTTCGTCAAGCTCGTCCTGGATCGCGGCCAGCGCCGCGTAAAGACCTTCGTGATCGGCCGGATCGGCCGCGTTGCAAACGCCGATCACCTGGCCATCGGTCGTGAACAGGCCGCCGCCGCTGCGTCCTTGCGCCGGCAAACCGGCGACGCTCAAGTTCGGCCCAGCGCGGAACTTGTTGACCGCTGTGATTGAGCTCTCCTCGGCCGTGGCTGGTCCGCCGTTGTTGCAACCGACGGTGATGACGCGATCGCCCTCGGCGACCCGGTAGCCCTTGGGCGCAAGCGGGGCGACGCGCACCTGAGCGCCGGGTCGAATGCTCACCAATGCGACGTCGCGCTCGAGGTCATAGCTCACGAGCCGGCCGGGCACTTTCTGCGGGGCGCCCGGCCCGCACAAGTCCACCAGGATTTGGCCTTTGCCCTGTGAATCGCGGAAGATGTGTCCGCAGGTTAACACCAAGGCCTCTCCCGCTCGGGCGTCGACGAGCGTGCCGGTGCCGTGCGAGGAACCCTGGGGGTCAGCGATCGTCAGGCGGACGCTGGCCTGGATCACGTCCTGAGCGGTGACCGACGGACCTCGCTCGCTTGTCTGGACGGGGGCCCTTTCGTTCGGGCGTTCAAAGCGGGACGGAACGAGCGGGGTGCCATCCCGCGGACCCGGCAACGACACGTGGTTTTGCGGCGGATCGGGCGATTGGGCGCGCGTGGTTTCACGGCCCGCCGTGTCACGGCCCACGCCGGCGCGTGTGAACATGGCCTCGAGCTCGTCGCGCCCCACGGCGCCCGTCAGTCGACCCGCTTCCCGGCCGTCGACGACGATTACGAAGCAGGGGATCGTTTCAACGTTGTATTGCTTCGCCAGGCTGCGCTCGTGGTCGACGTTGACCGTGCGGACCGGATATCCGGCGCGCTTTAGATCGGCGATCGTGCCTTCCATCGACCGGCAGGGGGCGCACCAGGGGGCGTGGAAATCCAACAGCGTCGTCTCGCCCGAGGCCGATAGCGCCACAACCAGGGCGGCAATCTGCACCGAGACCATAGTTTCCCTCCATGGAAAAAACCGCCCCCACTGACATCCCTGTCAGCCATCCCGCTCGTGTGCACGCTGCGGGAAGCAAGTCGCTTGGGGAATCCCGCCTGCGCAAGGAAAGGAGCCGGCGTGCCGGCACGGCGCCTGCGGAGAGACCGCTCGAGCAACCTCCCTGTCACACTCCAACGAACTCGTCGAAATCGCGCTACAAACGTGCGTCTCGTCGCTTCGCGCTTGCCGCGTTCGGCCTCCTGCCGAAAGCGGCGCTCGTGGGAAGCGACGGCGGGACTCAACCGCCGCGTTTCACGCCCACCCTCGGGCATGAACGTGCAACATCTTGTCCCGAGTTTCCAAATCTTACAATCGCAGTTTCGCGCCCCCCGCCCCTGTTGGGGCGTGCCGGCTGCACGTGTAAGTGCCGCGTGGCCCGGCCACTGGTGCAGCTAGCAGGTGAGGGGTTTCGCGCCCTCGCGGGAACGGCGGTGCCGCCGCACCATGCACGCCGCGTGCCGGGAATGATCAATCTCTCGCGCCCTGGCCACAGTTCCAAGGTTCCGTACGAAGCGACCAACGACTTAAGGACTATTTGGACCGGTCGGCGGGCTCTGCAGAATGCCGCTTAGTTCCACAACCAGCGGCGGCAGGTCCGATCGGCATCCAAGCCAGCACGGGTTCTGCCCGACGCCAACTGGACCGCCTCCCGGGCGTGTTCGAGCATGTGACGCATGCGAGCGGCATCGTCACGATGCGTCATAGTGCACCTCCGCCTCGGAAAGCACGCGGTCTCTAATGTGCTTCCCCAGAAAACCGGCGGTGTTCAAATCCACTTTTCGGCCGAGAAGGATTGAAAGCTCATCCTGCATGTCAAAAAAGCGCAATCCAACACGTGCTCCAGGTTCGAACTCCACAAGCACGTCGACGTCGCTTTGCGGTCGAAAATCTTCGCCCAGAATCGATCCGAACAACGCCAACCGGCGAATGCGGTTCTCGCGACAGAATGCCGCGATCTTGTCACGCGGAATATCAATGCCGTGGTATTTCATGGCAATTAGCAGGCTTTGATGGGCAGACTTGGCTCCCGATTTCATTTTAGCGCGGCCCGATTGCACTGGCCGCGACAATCCCAACCGCAAAGCGGGCGCATGCCGGCCAAAGCTCGCACGCAATAAGCTCGAGTTCGATGAGTCCTGGCACTTCATTATAGGATGAACGCCATTAGAATAGCACTAGGCACGCCGAGACTTCGCGAGCCTCGGTGGTCGCCCGGGCTTAACGGCGGCTGCGCCTCCACGCGGGTACTCCCATGCGATTCTCCTATGGTTGGCCGATTACGCTGGCGGTCGTGATGATCGTGCTCGTGGTCGCGCTGATCGTCGGCTGGGTCATCCTGACGGTCGAAGTCGGACACTCCGGCTTGTTCTGGGTGCTGCTCGTGCTGGGTACGAGCTTTCTGGGGCTCGTGCTGGTCGGCGTCGTGCTCTATCTGTTGATTTCGATCAAGAGCATCCGGCTCAGGCAGCGGCAAAGCAACTTCGTCGACAGCGTCAGCCATGAGCTGAAAAGCCCGATCGCCTCGCTCAAGCTGTACCTGCAAACCCTGTCGCGCCGCACGGTGACCGACGAGCAACAGGCCGACTTCTATCGCTTCATGCTCGACGACGTGCAGCGGCTCGACACGCTGATCAACCACATGCTCGACGCCGCGCGGCTCGATCAAGAGCCCGTCGCAGCCGACATCGCCGACGTCGACCTTTCGGTCCTGCTGGCCAGTTGCGCCGAAACGGTCTGTATGCGGTACCACTTGCCTGGCGACACGGTACGGCTGCACACGAACGAAACAATCGTGCGGGCCCGGCCGATCGATTTGGAAATCGTTTTTCGCAACCTGGTCGATAACGCGATCAAGTACGGCGGGCCGTCGCCCGAGGTGGAAATCGATTCGCAGTTTGACGGCGACGAATCGGTCGTGACCCGAATCGTCGACAACGGCCTCGGCATTCCGGCCAAGCTGCGACGCAAAATTTTTGGCCGCTTCGTGCGGCTAGGGCCCGAGCTGGAACGCTCGCAGGCGGGCACGGGCCTGGGCTTGTTTATCGTGCGCACGCTGGTCAAGCGGCTGCACGGCAGCATCGCGGTCCGCGATCGGCCCGACCGGCGAGGAACGATTTTCGAAGTCCGACTTCCCGCGCGGCGCCCCCAGCCGGCCGGCCCGCCGCCAGCAGCCGTTCAGCAAGTCGACGATTCCCCGGCGCTCGATAGAATGGATTCGGGCGCCTGAGATTTGACGCAGCGGCGTCGCGCGATCCCCTAGCGCGATCTTCCCCCCATGAAGCACATTCTGGTCATCGAAGACGAAAAGCACCTGGCCTTCGGCATCAAGTACAACCTCGAAGCCGAAGGGTACGACGTGACCACCGCCGGCGACGGGCCCACGGCTCTGAAAGTGATCGAAGAGAGTCCCGACGCGGTGGACCTGGTGATTCTCGATCTGATGTTGCCCGGCATGAGCGGCTATGCCGTGTGCGATGCCCTGCGGCAAAAAGGCAACGACGTGCCGGTACTGATCCTTAGCGCCCGCACGCTGCTCGAAGACCGGGTGCGCGGCTACGACGTGGGCGCCGACCAGTACTTGCAAAAGCCGTTCGAGCTGGAAGAGCTGTTGAGCATGACGCGGAACCTGATTGCCCGCCGCGCCAAGTCCGATCCCGGCCACGGCAAGCCGATCGAGCCGGTCTATGAATTCGGGCGCGCGCAGGTCAACTTCGACACGTTCATCGTTACCGTGGACGGCGCGCCCGTGCGGCTGACGCACACGGAAATGAAGCTCTTGCGCTATTTCGTCCAGAACGAAGGATCGGTCGTCACCCGGGCCGAGCTGTTGGAACACGTCTGGGGCATGTCGCACATGCCGACCACGCGCACGGTCGACAATTTCATTGTCAACCTCCGCAAGTATTTCGAGGAAGACCCCGCCAACCCGAAGCATTTTTTAAGCGTCCGCGGCGCCGGCTACCGCTTCGTCGCCCAGGCGGAAACCTGATACCAACCCGAAGCGCAAGATCGCAAGCTTCTCGGCATCGCCGCACGTTTCGCTATTCGTCCGCGGGTTTCTCGCCCGCCCGACGTGGCTGCTGCGATTCAGTGCCCAATCCGATGATCATTCCGCGAACCGACTCAGCGCGTTGCGCGCTAAAGATATCGAAATCCATCATGTAAATGCTCAGGCCGAGCTCGGGCACAATCAAATGCCAGTCCGAACCATCGCCTTCGGGACCGAAAGTTCCGTTATCGGCCACGCGATGCTGGCCCTTTGGGCGGATCGTCAAAGTTTCCCTGGCGAAGCTCTGGGGATGGGGAAACCCAGGCCATTTGAGTTTCTCCATCGCGGCGTCGAATGCATGACGCGTCGGCAGATAAGCGATCTTGCCGCGAATCACCACCGGCGCAAGGTGTGGTCTCCCCTCAAACTCGAGCGAAGCCCCAAGCAACCTGTGCGTGGTGGTCAACTGCGCTTCGGTGGGCCGCTCTGGCACTTTGACCGCCAATACCAGCCCATAACCTGCTCCGTCCGATTCCGCTAGCACCAACAGCCTGCCGTTCTTGGCCACGAATCCCTTCCACTCGATTCCCCCACTGCTCATAGCCAGGTGGCCATCGGCCGCAACGCGGTAGGTACCTTGGACGTCGCGCGGCAAGGCGGCTGCTTCTCGGAAAAGCGGCTGCTTGAAATCCCACTCTGCGCGATGAACGCTCGCCCTCGCGCGCCATTGTCCATCATCTCCAAACCTCAGGTTGCCCCGCCGGTTCTCGGCGACGCACATCGCGGCATCCCCTAGCGCGATATAGAAGCTCCGCAACAGGTATTCGCCGGAAAGCTTCCTCTGGTCGTCGATCCCTTGTCGACGACCCACAGCCAAAATGGCTTCGATGCCGCCCACGTCGTTCGTTGCCAATAGCGCCAACACTTCACCATCGGCGCTAAGCAGCCCCGAGCGGAGCGAGCGGTTGACAAACTCCAGGGAGTTGCCCTGCTGCTGGTAACGAGAGTCGATCTGCAAGGGTCGCACCACTTTCACCAACTTCGGCTCCGAGCCGATGTCTTGCACTTCGAGACGCCTGGTCTCCACCAAAATATGTGATTGACCACTTGCCAGCAGTTTAACTTGCCCAGTCAACGCGCCGACGGTCAGCATTCCCGCTGTTGAATTGTGGCCGAAAGCCATTCCCACGAGGTCGTAAACTTGCTGGGGTTCTTGGCCGCTGGCCACGCTGCTCGACAGTAGCAAAGCCAGGAGCAGCTTACGCATCGATCGGTCCTCGCAGACAACACACGGTGCGCAGCCGCTATTTGGCGGCCGGTTTCCCCTCCGCGGGCTTCTCGTCGGGCGGTTTTTCGCCGCTCACCACGACGACGGATAGCGGAACCTCGCCGGCGCGAAAGACCGACTTGGGGTTCTTGGGATCAGTCAGGCTTGTGGCCGAGACTTTCACATCCTTGAGCTCGCCCGGCGACGTGCCAAACGGAAAAGTGAGCGGGAATTCGAATTTGGACTCCCCGCCGACGAGCGTGACGATCGGCGCGCTTGTGCCCTCGGGCAAACCCGATAGTGTGACGTTCACCGGCAGCGCAAATCCGGCCGCGCGCTTGATCGTGCCCGCCACTTTGCCGGTCGGTCCCAAGCCGGCGCGGGCCGCGACCGCTTCGGCGAATAACTCGACCGAGATCGGCAGCGCCGTCGTCATGCGCCGCGCGGGAGTGACGGCCGAAGCGATCACGCTCTTGTTGTCGTCGCCCAGCAGTTCGGCCCCAATGGCCAGGTCGTAAGCAATCCGCGGCAAGTCGCCGGGCACCAGGATATTGGCGGCCGCTTCGCTGGCGTCCGCGGCGATCAAAGGCGCCGCTTCGAAGCGCAGCGCCCGCTCGACGTCGTCCACCTCGCGCTCCAGGTTATTCTCCTTGATCTTCTTGCGCGGCGTCCTCTGCGTCGTCAAGAGCGACAAACGCACCGCGCCCTTCGTCCCTTCGGCTCTCTGGACGCGCAGCTTCGCAGCCAGCGCCGCTCCCAGCGCCAGCTTCGCGTCGCTTTCCAGCGGCTCCCAAACGAGCGCAAGCGGACCGGGATTGGTCACCGCCACGGCCACTTCGTCGCCGAGCCACGGCTGATGCTTCGTCACCTCGTTCTCGGGCAGCGAAACCTGCCGCTTGATTTCGACGTTTCCCTCCGCGCTGGTTCCCAAAACGCGCGAGAGCGATTGCGCGGGACTGAGCCCCGGGGCGCTGAGCGTGACAAAGGCTTCCGTCGCCTGGGCCGGAATCTCGTCGCCCGCGACCGAAACACTCGCCGGCAGATTGGGAAAGCTCAGCTTGATCGGCCCCGAATAGCCCGCTCGGTTCACCTGCACGCGCATCAGTGCCGTGCCGTCCTTCGGTACGGCAACTCGATCGGTCGGAAGCGAAAGGGTGAAATCGGGACCGCCGGCGGGCCCGATGGCGATTCGATAGATGAAGTCCGCGCCGCCGTGCCCGTGCAAATCCACCAGCCCGACGATGACGGCTTTCACGTCGGCGGGCACCTTGAAGTCGAGGCCCGGATCGCTCGTGCCGGGCCGGTCGTCGTTGCCGGCCAGCTCGGCCCCCTGCTCGTTTTGAATCGACAGCACGCCGTCCAAGGGCGAACCGGCCCGTCGCGCCAGCACGTCGAACCGCAAGTTTTCGCCCGGCGTGACCGTCAGCCGGTAGCGATCCTGCTGGCTGTTTTCGGCAATGCGGCCGTTAATGGCCACCGGCGCCGCGGGCACTTCCTGCAACTTGTCGGACGGCGCCGCTTCGACGATCTCGGCATGGTCCGTGACGATCACGGCCGGCCGCGAACCGGAAAGCATGGCAACGTCGGCGGGCCACGGCGCCGCCGCCGTATCGCGCGACAAACCGTCGGCCGTCGCCAGAGTGCCGCTTGAGCGGGCGTCGGCCGGCAAATTCGTGGACGCGAACTCGAACGTGGCGGTTGTGCCCTTCTCGACGCCCAGCGGATAGGCCAGGTCGGCATAGCGGAACTCGCCGATTTTCAGGCGGAAAAAGCCCGGCTCGCCACCGCGATACAAGTCATCGTGCAGTTCGATCGTATACCTGCCGTCGGCCGGCAGGATTGCCAGCGCGCGGGCGTCGCCGGCAATCGACGGCAATCCGCGGCTGAAACAAAGCTGCGTGTGCCGGGAGTCGTAAACGTGGACGACCGGGTTCAGCTTGGAGCCGAGCCGCCGGCTCTCCACTTCCACCAGCACCTGCTGACCTTGTTTTCCGGCAAACGAAGTCGCCAGCACGGTGCTGCCCGCCAGCGCGCCCGTCAGGGCCACGTTCAAGGTCGCCAATTCCGGCGCAAAGGGAATCTGCGGCAGGTTGTCCACCCCCAAGGCCACTGCTTGGGAGATGCCGCCGGCCGAGGCCACGCGCAGCAGATAGATGCCGCTTTCGCATCCGCCTTCGACGACAAACTCAACTTCCAGCCGCTGGCCAGTGGCGCCGTCCTTGATCGTGTGTTTGACATTTGGGGCGGAGAACAAGATGCGCGGTTCGGGCAGCAAATCGGCCCCTTCGATCACGAGCGTCGTGATCCCGCCGGCCTGCAAACCCAAAAGCGAAACCTTGTCGATCCGCGGAGCAGCGCAAGCGGCCGTTGCCGCCAGCCAAACGGCCAAAGCGGCGCCGGCAGGACGACCGTATCGAATGAAGCGCCGTATCATCGCGATCTCGCGTCTCCAGTTGTCGTCCGGGGTCGTTGCGAAAACCTGACCTGGCGGGCGGGAATGCCGGGCGCGAACCACACGCTCGAACTGCTTTCACCAGGGTCAACCGCGTCAATTGTTGCCTGGCGGTTTCTCCTCCCCACTCGGTTCGTCCGCCCCTTTGTCGGCCGGCATTTTCTCGTCCTGGTCGCCAAACGGGTTGTCCGCGTCGGGGTCGGCCGCGGGCTTTTCAGCGGCCGGCGCTTTTTCCGCCGGTTTGTCATCGAACAGCGATTTGTCGGCCGGTTTCTCAGCTTGCGGTTTCTCGGCCGGCCCAGCGGCCGCGGCCGGTGGTGCGGCCGGTTCCACGGCGGCGGCGGGCGATACCTCCGGGCGACGCAACGGCGCCGGCGGCGGCCCGAGCGGTACGCTGCGCAGCACTTGCGCTTCCGCCCCACGGCGCTGTTCATAGCGAGCCGCGTTATTCTTCAGTTGGCGCTCGCGAACCTGGGCCCGCGCCATCGATCGATAACGCTCAAGCGCTATTCGCTGGGAACCTTGCACGCGCTCGAGCGACCTGCCCACCGGATAAAACTGGTTGACGTCGGCGCTTTCCAGCTCGGCGCCCTTTTGCATGTCGCGCCCGGCGGCCGCGGAATCGCCGAGTCTCGTGTGCGTCAGGCCGCGGTAGTAATACGCGCGGGGATCATTCGTCCCGCCGTCGATGGCCGCCGAAAGCTCGCGCATCGCCGCGAAATAGTCGCGCTCGTAATAGTTGTGCACCCCGCTGCCGTAGAATTGCGACAGCACCTCCTCCTGTGCCCAAAGCGTCCCCGCCGACAGCCACGCGGCTGCCAGCGTCCATCCGCAAACGGTCCAACGAAGATTTCTCAGCATGGCATGCTACTCTCTGTTCCCAGATTGAAAGAGGCGCAGGAACGACGCGTGAATCGGTGGGGCGCCCCTGCCCGACCAATCCGCAAGCGCCGAAGCGCTCACTACTTAATTATAGCCCGAAACCCATGCTACTTGCCCCATTTGCCGTTTTCAAGCGACCTGCGGTGGGGAGGGCAAAACCGCGAAACGAACGAGAAAACCGAACGCCGCGGCCTCGCGTATTTTTCTCCCGCCTGCGGCGCGTCACTCCAGCCGCTTGACCTTGATGTTCTTGTAGTAGGTCGTGCTCTTGGGATCGTGCGCTTGAAAGGCAAAGGTGCCTTTGCCGATAACTTCCAGCTCGCCGGTCTTGCCCTCGGGCTCGGTGTAGTCGGCGATGAGCTGGCCGTTGACGAACGTCTTGATGTTCTTCGTTTTGGCGTCGACGACGATCTCTTCGGTGAACCATTCGTTGTCCTTGGCCGGCGCCTTGTAATTTTTCACCAGGTGATAGATGCTCGCCGTGCGCACCGGATCGCGGTGCGAATTGTTGACCTGGGCCTCGAAGCCGGTTTGCGGAAAACGCGCGTGCTTCCGCTCCTCGAGCCAATTCGTGTGAAAGTAGATTCCCGAGTTGCTCCCCGGCGTGGTCATCACGTCGGCCTTGAAGTGAAAGCTCGCGAATTCGGGCGGATGGTTTTCGTCGTCGCCCACGTAGAACAGGTGGCTGCGCGGTCCGGCGGCGACAATCGCCCCGTCCTCGACTTTCCATTGCTCGGGGTGTTCGTTGGCCTTCCAGCCCGAAAGCGTCTGGCCGTCAAACAAGCTGATCCAGCCGTCGCTCTTCGCATCGTCGGCAGCGGGCGAGTGTTCGGCGACCAGCGCGACGGCGGCACCCAGAAGTACGATCACGGCGAGCAAGCACACTTTGTTCATGGTTTCAACTCCCAATGTATTGAGCGGCACTTGGTCAGCGACTACTGGAATGCGATTCACGGCGCGAGTTCGAGCTGCCCGAACGGCTGATCGTTGTGGCACAGTTGGCAAGTCTGCGCGACCTTCACAGTCGCGGCCCTGGGCACGGTCTCGGATGCGACATGATGGCATCCTGAGCAACAACTGAGTCGCGGCAGCTCGGCGCCGGCGGGCAGTTGATCGCCGCGCGCATTTTCATGCGGGCCATTCCGCGGGCCGCCGTCGGGCTCCTGGCGATAACAGGCGGCCGGCAGCGCGGCCAGGTCGATGCGCGCGGCGATGGTCAGGCTCGGGTTTTCCCGCTCGGGCACCAGCGGCGCACGGGAGGCGTCGGCCCCAAAGGGCGACCATTTGAAGCCGTCGAGCCCCATCCGCGCGCTCATCAGTGTTCCCAAGGTCACTCCCAGCGCCAGCATGGCGGCCAAGCGCCAGGCAGTCACCCAGTCTTTCGCGAGCGCGCCTGAGGATCCGACGCGCGAGGCACGCTGTGGTTCGACCTCGGGCGCGAACGACACGACCGCCTGGCGGTCGGACGCGACGGCGGACCAATAGCCCGGCAAGTCGCGACTTTCCTCGGGATCGACCGACTCTTGAAACAGCTCGAGCGCCGGCCGCAGGGCCTCGGCCAGCCGGCGGCACTGGGGACATGCGCACAAATGCGCCTCGACCGGCACGTCGCAGGGGGTGCCGGTGGGAAACGGTCCGCGCGTCAATACGTCAAACACCTGGTCGCAATTCATCGCTCTCATGGGTCCTGCTCCCGCTGGCCGCGCCGCGTCGCCGGCGCGCCGGCAGCCTCGAGTAACTCGGCCATTCGCGTCAATCCAAAGCGCACGCGGTTCTTGGCCGTGCTTAAACTACACTGCATCGTCTCGGCAATCTCGTGAAACTTCAAGCCGCCGAAGAACCGCAGCCGCAGCGCGTCGGCTTGCGCGAGCGTCAACTGCGCCAACAGCGCCTCGAGCTGCGCCGCCCGCTCCTTGGCCAGCAACTCGGCCAGCGGCGAGCTTTCGCGATGCTCGTCCGAGCCCTGCCCGACCGATTGTTCAAGCTCCCCGGTCAGCGGCTCCACGGGCAAGCTCCGCGCCCGGCGCTGATAGTGGCCGTGGCACTGGTTGAGCAAGATCGTCCACAGCCAGGTGCGAAAGCCGAAGCGGGGATCGTAGCTGGCGCACGACTTGAATGCCGCCAAAAAAGTTTCCTGAACGACGTCTTCGGCCCAGTCGGCCCGCCCCAATCGGCTGGCGGCCACGCGCACTAGCGCCGGCTGATAGCGGCGGACCAGCTCGGCGAAGCAATCCGTCTCGCCGCGATTGACACGCGCCATCAGGGTGGCGTCCGACTGCTGGGCTTTTGGATCGTGCACGAGCGAGTCATCCTGTGGCACTTCGGGTGCGCACGTTCGATTGTAGACGACGCCTCATTTTCCCCGCCTCCCGCCTAAGTGCAAGGCGATTATCCGGTTCGCGAAGGGGGCGCGCGACGGCAGCGGCCACACTTGCGGCCCCAACGCAGGGATTCCGCTGGCGCCCTGGCGCCATTTGGGTTATGATGGATGCCATGAACGTCACGCGAAAACCTCGCAGACTTCAGTTCAGCCTCCGCTCGCTGCTGGCGGGTACGACGTGGTTGGCGCTGTTAGTCGCCCTCTGCGTCGGGCATCAAAAGGCCACCAGCCGGCAGCGCGCCGCGATCGAGCGGCTCAAGGCCGCCGGACTTTTGCCGGTCACGATCATCAACGGCCGGCCGGTGTTACCCCCTGTCCGACCGACGCGGCCCGACGGAAAAACGCGGTGATCCGGTCCACTCGGGCAACCGAGCTCCATGCCCAAATTCACCAGCCACATCTTCGTCTGTTGCAATACCCGCGAGCCGGGCCACACTCGCGGCTGCTGCGATCCCGACGGCAACGGCAAGCTGCGCGAGTGTTTTAAGACCGAGCTCAAGCGGCGCCAACTGACGCCGCAAGTCCGCGCCAATCAGTCCGGCTGCCTCGACCAGTGCGAATTGGGACCCACGGTAGTCATTTACCCGCAAGCCATCTGGTACGGCCACGTGACGCCCGACGACGTCCCGCGGATCATCGCCGAGACGATTCTGTGCGGCCGGGTGCTCGAAGACCTGCTGATCCCCGACGAGAAGCTGAATTCCCGGCAGTCGAACCAGCGCTGAACCGCATGCCAGTGCCCGGCAAACGGCATGCAAGCCACCGCGCCAGGCCGGTTTAGAGCGTACCCCCTTGGGCAGCCGCCAGGGATCAATCCCTAGTGTCCATCGATGCTATTTTGTCGGGTGCCACGGGTGGCTTGCCCACCCGTGTTTCTGCACTGTTGGACAAGCCAGCAGTGGCACCCCGTATGGCACACAATCGTGGTCGGACTACTAGGTCCAAATCCTTGCCAACGGCCCCCCGCAGCGTGTATATTCGCTTGGAGCGCCAGGACCGCGCGCTTTCCCGCCTAGAACGCCAGCCTCCGGCCAAACCAGGGTGCCAGTTATGACCCCCTCGCGTGCCATTGCGATCGGTGCCGCGTTAACCGCGTTTTCGTGGAGCGTGCCGCCCGTGGTTGCCGACGAACCGAGCGCCGCACAGCCGCCGGCCGCTGCCGTGAGCTACTTCCGCGACGTTCGCCCGATTCTGCAGGTCCACTGCCAGGGCTGCCATCAACCGGCCAAGTCGATGGGCGGTTACGTGCTGACGAACATGGAGGGAATGCTCAAAGGCGGTGAGAGCGAAACGGCGGCCGTCGTGCCCGGCAAGCCGGACGAGAGCTTTTTGTTGCAACAGATCACTCCGGCCGGCGGCGAGACGGCGATGCCTAAAGACCAGCCGCCCCTGGCCGACAACGAAATCAAGCTCGTCCGCCAGTGGATTGCCGAGGGGGCCAAGGACGACACGCCAAAATCGGTGCAGGCCACGATCGACGCCAGCCATCCGCCCGTCTACGAAGCGGCGCCGGTGCTGACGGCGATCGACTTTTCGCCCGACGACTCGCTTTTGGCCGCCAGCGGCTATCACGAAACGCTGCTCTACAAGGCCGACGGCTCGGAGCTGGTCGCGCGCCTGGTCGGGCAATCGGAACGGATCGAATCGATCGCCTTTTCGCCCGATGGAAAGACACTGGCCGTTACCGGCGGTTCGCCCGGCCGGCTGGGCGAAGTGCAGGTCTGGGACGTCGAGTCGCGCACGCTCAAGTATTCGTTGGCCGTCACCTACGACACCATCTACGGCGCGAGCTGGTCCGCCGACGGAACGAAAATCGCCTTCGGCTGCGCCGACAACACGCTGCGGGCCATCGACGCCGCCAGCGGCAAACAGGTGCTCTACCAGGGCGCCCACAACGACTGGGTGCTCGACACCGTTTTTTCCAAGGAAGGCAACTATCTGATCTCGGTGAGCCGCGATCGCTCGATGAAGCTGGTGGAAGTGGCCACCCAGCGCTTCGTCGACAACATCACGAGCATCACGCCCGGGGCGCTGAAGGGCGGCTTGAGCGCCGTCGCTCGCCATCCGAACAAGGATGAGCTGTTGATCGGCGGAGCCGACGGCGTGCCCAAGATTTATCAAATGCTGCGCACCAAGAACCGGCAGATCGGCGATGATTTCAACCTGATCAAGGCTTACGACGCCGCCCCGGGGCGGATTTACGCCGTCGACTTCAACGCCGAAGGCAGCCGCTTCGTCGTCGGCAGCAGCCTGGACGGTACCGGCGAAGTGCGGATCTACGAAACCGAGAGCGGCAAGCTGCTGTTCAAGCTCGAAGGCCAGCACGGCGCCGTTTATGCCGTCAGCTTTAGCGCAAACGGCAAAGTGGCAGCCTCCGCCGGCTTCGACGGGCTGGTGCGGCTGAACGACGCCGAGACCGGCAAGTTGATCAAGGAATTCTCGCCCGTGCCTGCGCCGTCGACCGAAGTCGCGGCCGTGGCGAAATAGTCGCGGACGCCATACACGTAATCGAGTCATTCATGCGATAGGAACCGCCTGTATGAGACGCTATCTGCTTGCCGTCGCTGTTTGGGCCTTGCCCGTGACGCTTCTCGCCGTCCAGCCGGCCAGCGCGGCGCCGAAAGATCGTCTGCCCGAGGGCGCTAGTGTCGTGTCGTTGGAAGCCGTTCCGCCCCAAATCACCCTGGACGGCCAATACGCCTACGCGCAAGTGCTCATCACCGCCGAGTTGGCCGGCGGCGACCGCCTGGACGTGACGCGCATGGTCGAGCCGGTCGTCGCCGACGACCTGGCCGCCGTTTCGCCCACGCTGGCGGTGCGGCCCAAGAAGGATGGCCAGGGGCAGATCACCTTCAGCGTCGGCGGCCAGTCGATCGCGGTTCCGCTTACCGTCTCGGGCCAGTCGGCCCAATTCCAGCCCAGCTTCGTCCGCGACGTGATGCCCGCCTTGTCGAAACTCGGCTGCAACGCCGGCACGTGCCACGGTTCGCTCAACGGCAAGAACGGCTTCAAGCTGTCGCTGCGCGGCTACGACCCGGTGCTCGATCACCGCGCGCTGACCGACGACATCGCCGGCCGCCGCATCAACCGCGCCGCGCCCGAACAAAGCCTGATGCTTTTGAAGCCCGGCGGCGCGATTCCCCACGTGGGCGGAATGGTCACGCGTCCGGGCGAGCCGCATTACGAATTGATCCGCTCGTGGATCAGCCGCGGCATGCAGCTCGATCTCGACAGTCCGCGCGTGGCGTCCATCGAAATCTTTCCCAAAAACCCGACCGTGCCGCTGCCCGGCATGACCCAGCAGATGCGAGTGCTGGCCACGTACAGCGACGGCGCCGTGCGCGACGTGACGTTGGAGACGTTCATCGAAAGCGGCGACACGGAAGTGGCCGAGCCCGACAAGCTGGGTCTCATTTCGGTGATTCGCCGCGGCGAGGCCCCCGTGCTGGCCCGCTTCGAAGGCTCCTACACCGCCACCACGATCACCGTGATGGGCGATCGCGCCGGCTACGAGTGGAAAGACGTGCCCTCGAATAACTTCATCGACGAGTTGGTGCACAACAAGCTGAAGCGCGTCAAGTCGCTGCCCGGCGAGCTGTCGACCGACGCCGAGTTCATCCGCCGCGTTTTGCTCGACCTGGTCGGGCTGCCGCCCACGGGCGATCAGGTTCGCGCCTTCGTTGCCGACACGCGCGACACGAAGGTGAAGCGCGACGAGCTCGTCGATCGGCTGATCGGCAGCGGCGACTACGTCGAGCTGTGGACGAACAAATGGGCCGACCTCTTGCAGGTGAACCGGAAATTCCTGGGCGAGCAAGGGGCCTTCGCCCTGCGCGGCTGGATCAAGCAGGCCGTGGCCACGAACATGCCCTACGACAAGTTCGTCTACACGATCCTCACCGCCAGCGGCTCGACGCTCGAGAATCCGCCGGCCTCCTACTACAAGATTCTCCGCACGCCCGAAGAGGCCATGGAAAACACGACGCAGTTGTTCCTGGGCGTGCGCTTCAATTGCAATCACTGCCACGACCACCCCTTCGAGCGCTGGACGCAGGGCCAGTACTATCACCTGGCGGCCTATTTCGCGCAGGTCGGCCGCAAGGCCGATCCGGCCGCGGGCGGCGAACAGATCGGACAGACCGCCGTCGAAGGCGGCGCGCCCTTGATCGAGGACATCTACGACACCCTTTCGGGCGAAGTCATCCACGGCGGCACCGGCAAGCCGGCCGCTCCCTCCTTCCCCTACCGGCACGGCGACGCGGCCCGCGAGGGCGTCTCGCGCCGCGAGCAATTGGCCCGCTGGATCGCGTCCAAAGAGAACCAGTATTTTGCCAAGAGCTACGTCAACCGGCTGTGTGGCTACCTGTTCGGCCGCGGCATCATCGAGCCGATTGACGACATTCGCGCCGGCAACCCGCCCACCAACCCCGAGCTGCTGGATCGCCTGGCCAAAGAATTCATCGACAGTGGTTTCGACATGCAGCACGTGCTGCGGCTGATCTGCAAATCGCGCACGTATCAGTTGTCGATCGTGACCAACAAGTGGAACGAGGACGACGAGATCAACTACTCGCACGCCATCGCCCGGCGTCTGCCGGCCGAGGTGCTTTACGATTCGATCCAGCGGGCGACCGGCTCGGTGAGCCGTTTGCCCGGCGTGCCGGCCGGCTACCGCGCCACGCAATTGCCCGACGTGGGCTTGTCGCTCCCCAACGGGTTCTTCGAGGTTTTCGGCCGTCCGCCCCGCGAGAGCGCGTGCGAATGCGAACGCACCAGCGGCATGATGCTCGGCCCGGTGATGACGCTGGTCAACGGCCCGACCATCGCCGAGGCGATTGCCGATCCCGACAATGACATTGCCAGGCTGGTCGCCGCCGAACCCGACGACTCGAAGCTGGTCGACGAGCTGTTCCTGCACATCTTGTCGCGCCCGGCAACGCCGGAAGAAACGCGGGCCGGCATCGAGGCCCTGCACGCCAGCGCCGGCGAAGCCAGCACGCTCGAGGCCGACCTGAAAAAGTACGAAGCCGAGCTCGACGCCAAACAGCCCGCCTGGGAGGCCAGGCAAGCCCCGCCGCAATTCACGAACCTCGAGCCGCTGGACTTGCAGTCGAGCATGAAGGCCACGCTGGCCAAACAGCCCGACCAGTCGGTCGCGGTCGAAGGCGCCAATGCCAAGGGCACGTACACGATCACGCTCGCGACCGACCTGCCCACGATCACGGCCATTCGTCTGGAATTGCTGGCCGATCAGAAACTGCCCTCAGGCGGCCCCGGCCGGGCCACGAACGGAAACCTAGTGCTGTCAGAACTTTCCGCCACCGCCGCTCCGAAGGCCGATCCCTCGAAGGCCGTGCCGGTGGCATTCTCCCGGGCCGCGGCCGATTTCTCTCAGACCGGCTTTCCGGTCACCAATGCCATCGACGGTAACCCCGCGAGCGGTTGGGCCTTCGCGCCGCAGTTCGGCAAGGACCATTTCGGGATTTTCGAGATCAAAGACCCGGCAAAGTTCGACGGCGGCATGACGCTGGTCATCTCGCTCGATCACCAGTACGACGAGGTGCACACGATCGGCAAGTTCCGTCTCTCGGTCACCGCCAGTCCCCAGCCCTTGAATGCGCCGAGCCTGCCGGCCAACGTGCAGGAAATCCTGGCCCTCGCGCCTGTCGGCCGCGGCGCCGAGCAGAAGGCCGCGCTAGTGGAATACTACCATTCGCGCGACGCCGAATGGGTCCGCCTGCGCGAAGCCGCCACGAGCGCCGAAAAGCAGCAGAAGAACGTGCGTCTCACCGGCGCCCAGGATCTGGCCTGGGCCCTTATCAACAGCCCGGCCTTCTTGTTCAATCGCTAGGGGGTGCCATGCTCACGCGAGAGCGTGAGCATGTCCGGAAATTCACTAACCCGACGCGCCAGCGAGGGTAGTCGTGCGACCCCGCTTCAATAGTTCACCCTCGCTTGCGCGTTTTGACGTTGCGCATTTCTAGACACTTGCCCTACAAGACGGTCGTGCTATACGCATACAGCTCCGATTCAGTGGGAGCGCGAATCAATGGTTCGCGGTTTTTCCTGCTGAATACCAGATGGACAAAAACCGCGGAGCACGATTGAGGCATCGGCTTACCCTCCGGGAGGCAAAAGATCGCCCCGATGGGGCTTATGAGGATATAATGGGCGATCGTACTCAGGGGCGTTGCCCCTGGCTATCGCAGCTTGGGCCGTTGGCCCACAGGAACCCTCGACCTGGCGATCGCGCCCGGACATTCTCGACAGCAAACCTCACGGATATCTCCCAGCAACGTGTACGTCCAAACGCACTCTCTTTCAAAACGCTACGGTGACTTCACGGCCCTCGATGGTTTCACGTTCGGCGTCGTGCGGGGCGAAATCGTCGGACTGCTGGGACCCAACGGAGCGGGAAAGACAACGCTGTTGCGCTTGCTCATGGGCTTTCTACGCCCGAGCGCCGGCACGGCGTCGATCGACGGCCTGGATTGCTACCACCGCTCGTATGAAGTGCACGCCCGGGTTTCGTACCTGCCCGGCGAACCCCGGCTGTTTCGCACGATGCGAGCCCGCGACGTCGTCGATTTTTTCACCTCCGTGCGCCGCGACGGCAGCCGGCCGCGGGCGGTGGCGATGGCCAGCGAACGATTCGGGCTGGATCTTTCGCGGCCCGTCGCCTTGATGTCGACCGGCATGCGGCAGAAGCTGGCGCTGGCGGTGACGCTGGCGGTCGATACGCCGCTTGTGATTCTGGACGAGCCCACTTCGAACCTCGATCCGAGCGTGCGCACCGACGTGGCGGCGCTGGTGGTCGAAGCGAAACACGCCGGCCGCACCGTGATCTTCTCCTCGCACGTGATCTCCGAGGTCGAGCAAGTCGCCGATCGAGCCATCATCCTCCGCCGCGGCGAGCTGGTGCACACGCAAGTCGTCGCCGAATTGAAGCGCAAGCATCGCATCCGGGCCCAATTGAAAGGCCCCTTGCCGCCGCTGCCGGAAAGCTTTAACGGCCAGGTCAAGCTCGTGACCGACGCCTCGGGCGGCCTCGTGATCGAAACGCCGGGCGAACTTTCTCCGCTGCTCGGTTGGCTGGCCACGCTGCCATTGGCCGAAGTCCGCATCGAGCCGGTCGGCCTGGGAATCCTTTACGAACAGTATCACGCGCTTTGAAGACAACATCAGTTATCGCTTAACGCCATGAATGCCGCGCTGTGGAAAAAAACGATGCGCGAATCGCGCTGGCTGCTCGCCGGCGGCATGGCGTTCATGTTTGTCGTTCACTGGCTGCGGGTATGGATTGCCAGCTTCTTTTCCGTCAGCTCGCTGGAGGGCATTTTCAGCTTCATGCCCTCGGTCGTCGAAACCATGCTGCCCGTCACGTATGCGCAGATGGCCTCGACGGCCGGCCGCATCGCCATCGCCTACGACGACCCGATCGTGCTGCTGTTGGTCACCGTGTGGGGCGTTTCGCGCGGTTCCGACTCCGTGAGCGGAGAGTTGAACCGCGGCACCATGGAAATGGTGCTGGCCCAGCCGGTAACGCGCTTGGGTGTGCTCGGGTCGCAAGCCGCGGTCACGCTCGGCGGAGCGGCGCTGTTGGCCGGCGCGGCGCTACTGGGCACGGCGATCGGCCTGGCAACCGTCACGCTGGACCAGTCCGTTTCCGTGCGGGTCTTCCTGCCGGCCGCGCTGAACTTGTTCGCCATCACCGTTTTTTTGGCGGGCTTGAGCACGATGGTCTCTTCCGGCGCCAATTACCGCGCGCGTGTGATCGGCATCGTGGGCGCGTTCTATGCGGTTTCCATGGTGGTCAAGATCGTGGGCCGCATGGCGCCGGGCTGGGATTGGCTCACCTATTGCTCGTTTTTCACCCCCTTCGAGCCGCAACTGCTGGTGGCCGACACGGCGCGGGCCTGGTCGCTGTGGGACCGCTCGGCCGCCGGCGCGATCGAACCGGGGGGGCTCGGCTATGACAGCATTCTGATCGGACTGGGGCTGGCCTTTTACCTCGTGGCGTCGGTGATCTTCTGCCGTCGGGATCTGCCGGCCCCGCTGTGACCGTTTGTCCCGCTTTTTGGGCCCCAATTTCGCATAGCGTCGTTCGCCGCTTCGCGTCATAATGCGGCCGCTTTCCACCCCGGGAAGCCCCCCAAAATCGACGGAAACGAAAGGAGCACTTCATGCTTCGCCCCGGTAACTGGCAGTGGTTCTTCTGCGCGATGGTGTTGCTGGCCGCCGTATCGGCCCCCGCAAGCGCGGTCCGCGCGGCCGACGACGACGGGCAACCCCTGCTCGACAAGGCCACCGAGGCCAAGCTCTCGGCCGAAACTCTGGCCGACCTCAACCAGGTGATCCGGCTGTGCCGCGAAGCCATCGACGCGGGTCTCGACGACGACAACAAAAAATTCGCCCGGGAGTTGCTCGCCAGCACGCTTTCGCAGCGGGCCGAAGTGGTTTGTCTCGAGCTGTTCGAACGCCCCGTCACTCCCAACCGCGCGCGCCGGCTCGTGCAGATGGCGCTTGAGGACCTGGAAGAAACGGTCCAGATCAATTCCGAGCAGCCCGAGTCTCAATTCCTGCTCGGCCGGCTGTATGCCCACCTGGGCGAAACCGAAAAGGGACTCGCCGCGCTCAACGAGGCCGTGCGGCTTTCGGAATCCGATCCGGCGGCCAAGAGCAAAGCCCTGATGATTCGAGCCAATCTGAAGAAGGACCCCGCCGCGCAGCAGGCCGACTACGACGAGGCCGTGAAGCTCTCGCCCCGTGATCCCAACGTGCTGCGATTTCGCGGCATGCACTATTTGACGCAGAGCAACATCGAGCTGGCCATCGCCGATCTGAACGCCGCGATCGAGTTGGATCCTCTCGACCCCGACACCTACGAGGCCCGCGGCATGGCCCAGGCCCTGGCCGAGAAACTCGACGATGCCCTGGAAAGCTTTAACAAGGCCATCGAGCTGGAGCCGACTTCGACCACGGCGCTGGTGCACCGGGCCCGGCTGCGAGCCATGAAAGGCGACTTTCCCGCGGCCCTTGCCGACGTGGAACAAGCGATGAAGCTGCGGCCCGGCTCGCTGCAAGCAGTGCTGTTGCACGCCAGTCTGCTGGGCGCGATGGGCAAGTTCGACCAAGCCTTGGCGGAACTGAACGTGCTGCGCCAAGTGATTCCCGACAGTCCCGAGGTGCTCTTGCAGCTCGGCACGCTGTACCAGGCCGCCAAGCAGCCCCAGCAGGCGATCGAGACGTTCAATCACGTGATCGCCCAGGATCCCAAGAATGCCGCGGCGCTGCGAGGCCGCGCCGACGCCTATCTGAACCAGGGCAAGCAAGTCGAAGCCATCGCCGACTACGAAGAGGTCTTGAAAGTCGACCCCAAGAACAGCGGCGTGCTCAACAACCTGGCCTGGGTGCTGGCCACCTCGCCGGACGACAAGCTTCGCGACGGCAAGCGGGCCATCGAGCTGGCCAAACAGGCCTGCGAAGTGACCGAATACAAGCAGGCCCACATCTTAAGCACGCTGGCCGCCGGTTACGCCGAGACCGGCGATTTCGATACCGCCATCACCTGGTCGAAGAAAGCCGTGGAATTGGGAAGCGACCAGACCAAAGTCCAGCTCGAAAAGGAATTGGAAAGCTACCAGGCCGGCAAACCCTGGCGCGAGGCGGCGCCCCCGGATGAGCCGCCCCTCGACGAAACGGCCCAGGGAAACAACGACGCCGCGCCGTCCAACGAGGACACGGCCCGCGCCAAACGCGGGAGCTAGCCGTGGATCGCTCGCGAGCCTGGGCGCTGGTTTGCCAGTACACCAAAAGCGACAGCCTGCGCAGGCACATGCTGGCCGTCGAAGCCGCGATGCGGGCCTACGCCCGGCGCTTCGGCGAGGATGAAGAGACCTGGGGCATTGTCGGCCTGCTGCACGACTTCGACTACGAGCGGTGGCCCAGTGCGCCGGATCATCCTCAGAAGGGCGCCGCCATTCTGGCCGAGCTGGGCTACCCCAAGCACGTGATCTACGCCATCAAGTCGCACGCCGACTATCTCACCGATTGCCCGCGCGTCTCGCGGCTCGACAAAACGCTCTATGCCTGCGACGAATTGGCCGGCTTCATCACGGCGGTCGCCAAGGTCCGCCCCGAGGGCATCCACGGCCTTGCGGCCAAGAGCGTCAAAAAGAAGTTCAAGCAAAGGAGCTTCGCCGCGGCCGTCAAGCGCGAAGACATCGCCTCCGGCGCGGCCGACCTGGGCGTCGACCTCGACGAGCACGTCCAATTCGTCATCGACGCCATGGCCCCCATCGCCGCCGATCTCGACCTCGACCGCGGCGCCGGCGGCTGACGTGTTCCGTTTGTATGAACACCAGCCCGAAGCGCCAGTTCTGATGTTGCGCTGCTTTGCTGGCACGTCAAAAATTGCCGCAAAATCAGCATCTCTTGGATCAAGAAAAGGGGGTCAGAACTATTTACGGCACGCGTCGTAAATAATTCTGACCCCTTATCGTTCTGACCCAACGGCCCGGGCGGAAATATGCTATCCTTTCACAGGTATCGAAGTTTTCGTACTTCATGGAGGGCGCGACTCCATGACTCGCTCAGGCTCTGAACTGGCAGCCCGGCTCCGCACTTCAATAAAGCATTGGTTTCACAGTCGAATCCAAGAATGCTTTCGCTGCTCGGAATGTGAAAACGCCGTCACACCGTGGGATTCCCACTGCCCAACCTGCGGTCAAGCGAACCCCGCCAAGGTCTCAGCGTCCGCTGCCGTTTTTCTGGTGCTCGGGTTTGTATTGCTGACATTGATCCTGTCATCCCTGATCCTTGCCTTCTAACCGGCAGGTCTTGCCGAGCCTCTGCGTCCCTTCGCGATCGCCGCGGTAAAACCCAGTTTCCACATTCTCGATCGAAGTCGCTTCGCCGTCGCATTTCTCAGTGTCCTCCGTGTCCTCGGTGGCTAATCTTCCGCGTTTTACCTCTTCGCTGCCGAACCGCCGCGTCCCTCCGCGATCTCCGCGGTCTATAAAACCCCAGTCTCTGCCCTATAATGTCGGTCTGGCCGCCTCCGCGGCCGTCGGTTCGTCAGATCGTTCCGGCCCATACTCGATCGCACGCACCCACTCGCAAAGGCAAATCACGAACATGAGAACGACGCTCCTTTTGGCCCTCGTTGCTTCGCTGGCCTGGCCGGCGTTGGCCGGCGATTTCGACGAAAACCGACGCAACAACTGGCACCAGTGGCGCGGACCCCAGGCCAACGGTTTCGCCCCCGCCGCCGATCCGCCCACCACCTGGGATCAAAACACCAACGTGAAATGGAAGGTTGACGTGCCGGGCCAGGGCGAATCGACGCCGATCGTGTGGGGCGATCGCATTTTCCTCACGACGGCCATCGAAACCGAGCGCCAGGAGGAAAAACCGCCCGACGAAACCGCCGAGGCGCCCGGCGGCAATCCGTTCAAGATCGAGCGGCCCACGCGCTACTATCAATTCGTCGTGCAATGCTACAACCGCGAAAACGGCCGGCTTCTCTGGCAACAGATTGCGACCGAACAAGTGCCCCACGAGGGACATCATAAAGACCACGGCTATGCCTCGCCATCGCCCGTGACCGACGGCCAGTTCGTCTACACGTCGTTCGGCTCGCGCGGCATCTATTGCTGGGATATGGAGGGCAAGCTCCGCTGGAATCGCGACCTGGGTGACCTGCGCATGTACCGCTTCTTCGGCGAAGGCAGCTCGCCCGCGCTCGACGGCGAGACGCTGATTGTGAATTGGGATCACGAGGGCGAGTCGTTCCTCTACGCGCTCGACGCCCGCACGGGCCAGACCACCTGGCAGGTGGCCCGCGAAGGCGGCTCGAACTGGTCGACGCCGCTGGTGGTCGAATTCAATGGCAAAAAGCAAGTCGTCGTCAACGCCAACACCAAGGCCCGCGGCTACGACTTCGCCACGGGCCAGGTTCTCTGGGAATGCGGCGGACAGACGCGGGCCATCATTCCCTGTCCCGTGGTGCACGAAGGACTGGTGTACTTGATGAGCGGCTATCCGGCGAGCGCTCTGGTGGCCGTGCCGTTGGATTCCACGGGCGACATAACCGGCAGCGAAAAAATCGCCTGGTCGCGGAACGAGGACACGCCTTATTGCCCGTCGGCTCTGCTCTCGGGCGGCAAGCTCTACTTCAACAAATCCAATAGCGCCATCCTGACTTGTCTCGACGCCCGCACCGGCCAGCCGATCATCGAGAAAAAGCGTCTGCCCGATCTGAAGAACATTTATGCTTCGCCGGTTGGCGCCGCGGGCCGGATCTATATCACAAGCCGCGACGGCACAACCCTGGTCCTGGCCGACGGCCCCGAGATCAAAGTCCTGGCCACCAACAAGCTCGACGAGTCGATCGACGCCTCACCGGCGCTGGTTGGCAAAGAGATCATCTTGCGCAGCAAAGCGCACCTGTACTGCATCTCCGAAAAGTAGCGTGCCGGGTGCCACGGGTGGCTTGTCCACCCGTGCCGACCTCCGGCCTCAAGCCTCCCGCCTCGGGCCTGTTCCAAGTAGCAGGCACACTCCGTTGTGCCGTCGCCGCCTTGGCCCATTCCGGGTGCCACGGGTGGCTTGTCCACCCGTGCCGTGTGCCGTGTGCCACTGCTCGCTCGCCAGGAGCGTGCGGCAGGCCCCATACCAACCCGACGCGCCACAGGATTATGCAAGTGACAGCGTCTGATCGCCGATGCCGGAATGCAGCC
>JBBDNV010000048.1:0-6593 GCA_040877415.1 Pirellulales bacterium | reverse complement strand
GCCACCTGGAAGTGATGGAAAACCCGCACCGCATTTCCAAGGCCGTGCTCGATCGCGGGCTGGACGCGCACACGGCATTCGAAATCGTGTCGATCGACATTGCCGACATCGACGTCGGCGAGAACATCGGCGCCCGGCTGCAGGCCGACCAGGCCGAAGCCGACACCCGCGTGGCCCGCGCCAAGGCCGAAGAGCGCCGCGCCAACGCCATCGCCCGCGAGCAGGAAATGAAAGCCATGGTGGCCGAAAACCGCTCGCGCGTGATCCTGGCCGAAGCCGAAGTGCCGCGGGCCATGGCCGAAGCCTTCGGGGCCGGCAACCTGTACGGCCGTCCCTCTTCGGAAGACGGCCGCCGGGGCAACGGCCGCTAGGGCCGCGCGCGAGACGCCCTGATCGTCATCCATTCGCTGGAGACGCCCTGATCGTCATCCATTCGCTGGCGGCTTAGCCCGGCACCTATAAGATTAGGTATCTGGCTTGACCCCCGCCCGCCGCTCCGCCATAATGACCTAACTTATTAGGTCTTTGCTCCGACGCCACGGAGGTGCGCTTTGACGGATCGCAATCCCTCGGGCCGCGAGCTCGAGATTCTGAAAATCCTGTGGGAGCTCGGCCGGGCGAGCGTCCGCGAAGTCCACGAGCGGATGTGCCCCGACGGCGAGCTGGCCTACAACACGGTGCAGACGCTGCTTAGGATCATGGACGAAAAGGGGCTCGTGCGGCACGAAGAGCGCGGCCGCACGTTCGTCTACACACCGAGGCACACGCGCGACCGCGAAACGTCGCGCCTGTTGGACAAAGTGTTCGACGGCGCGCTCGATCAGTTCGTCGTCAGCCTGCTCCATTCCAAAAACGTCACGGCCCGCGAGCTCAAGAAGCTCGAAAAGATCATCGCCGACGCCCGCCGCCGCAAGCAGAAGTAGAAGTAGGTCAGGGCTTGCCCTGACATACCCAAAGCAGATCCGTTGTCAGGGCGAGCCCTGACCTACCTAAAACGGCCACACCAGTGGCGCGAGCGCCACCGTGACGACGCCGACCAGGATGTCCAGCGGGACGCCGATTTTGACGTAGTCGCCAAAGCGGTAGCCGCCGGGACCGTAAACCATCAGGTTCGTCTGATAGCCGATCGGCGTGGCAAAGCCGGCGCTGGCGGCCATCATCACGGCGATCACAAACGGCACGTAGTTGACACCCAGTCCCTGTGCCGTCGTCAGTGCAAAGGGAAACATCAAGGCCGCCGCCGCGTTGTTCGTGATCATTTCGGTCGCCACCAGCGTGACGGCGTACACGATCGCCAGCGCAATCCACGGATGGCCGCCGGCCGCGGCGATCATCTGCTCGGCGATATCGCGGGCCGCGCCGGTCGTCTCCAGGGCCAGGCCCACGGCCAGTGACGCGGCGATGGCCAACAGCACTTCCCAGTCGATGCTGCGCCGCGCCTGCTCGACCGTCAGGCAGCGGGCCAGCAGCATCAACGCCGCCGCCAAAAGCGCGCCCTGGAGCATCGGCAGCCACTGGAGCGTCACGACCGCAACCATCCCCACCAGGATCGCCATGGCGATCCAGGCTCGATCGTGGCGCGGCGGATTTGAACCTTCCAGCCGGCTGACGAGAAAGAAATCGCGGCTGTTGCGCTGCTGGTCCGCAAACGACGGATGGGCCTCGACCAACAGCGTATCGCCCGCGCGCAGCACCACGTCGCCGATCTTCTTGTGCAGCCGCTCGCCGTTGCGGGCCACGGCCACCACGACGGCGTTGTAGACGTTGCGAAACCGCCCGTCGCGAATCGTCTTGCCCACGAGCGGGCAACTGTTCGACACCACGGCTTCGATCAGGCAGCGCTGCGGGCGGGGCGCACTGAGCTTGGCCACCTGGTCGGCGGCCGGCAGCAAGCCGCGAATGCGCTGCAAGTCGACAACCGACTCGACCACCCCCACGAACAACAGCCGGTCTCCGCCGCGCAGCACTTCCTGCGGCGAGACGGCCGGCATGACGTTTCCGTCGCGATCGATTTCGGCCAGGTACACGCCGGGCAAATGGCGCAGGCCGGCCTGTTCGATCGACCGGCCCACCAGCGGACTGTCCGGCGCTACCTGCATTTCGACCGTGTACTCGCGCGGATCATCGAGCATGCTGATCGCCGGGCGGCGATCCGGCAGCAGCCAGCGGCTGGTGGCGATAATGAACAATCCCCCGACAATGGCCGCCGGTACGCCGACCCACGAAATGTCGAACATGCCCAGCCCGCCACTCGTAGGAAGCGCCTTGATCAGCATGCTCTGCACCACCAGATTCGTGCTGGTCCCAATCAGCGTGCAGGTGCCGCCCAGGATGGCCGCATAGCTCAGCGGGATCATCAGCTTGGAAACCGCCACGCGGTTGGTGCGGGCCCAATCGCCGACCGCCGGAATGAGCATGGCCACGAGCGGCGTGTTGTTCATTAAAGCGCTTAAGCCCATCGTCGGGAGCATCATGCGCGCGACGGCTCCCTCGGGCGACTTGGGCCGGCCGAAGAGGCGCGAGGTGATCAAATCGACCGCGCCCGTTGCGCGCACCGCCGCCCCGACCACGAACAGCGCGCCGATCGTAATCACGCCTTCGCTGGCCAGCCCGGAAAGCGCCTCGCCCGCCGTCAGAACGCCGGTCAACAGCAACAACACCACGGCGCCGATCAGGATCACGTCGGGCGTCAGCCGGCTGAAAATCAACAACCCGAACACCAACGCCACCACGCCCAGCGTAAACTGCGCCTGTGTGACGGGGCTGTCGGCCCAGGAAAGAGCGAAGAAGGACATGGACTGTGGAGTGTGCGGGTCGCTACCAGAGCCGATTCACGGGTGCCGGACGAAACGTTTTGCGCGTGGCGACGCTTCGCGCCCTTCGTGGCTGATGGGGGAATATTACCCCTGGTTCGGCATGAACACCAGCCCGAAGCACCGGTTTTGATGTTGCGCAGTGCCTGTCGACATTTCCATTGAGCCCCCGGCTTTGGCGGGGATGCCTCTGGTTGAACACTTCTCACCAACCGATAACTGGCTTGCCTCGCAGCCCAATCGCGACTAGCGGAGAAGCCAGATGGCACGTCAGCCAACAGGCTTTGGTCAGCTTACGCTTTTCCGCTACGGAACATAGTAAATCAGCCCAAGCGCTCCGACCACGATCAGAATCACCAGCCAGGCATCAGGTTCAATCAGCCGCGTGCGCGACTTAGACTGGTAGAGTTGCCCCATGATCGCAACCAGGGTAGCGAGCATTGCGGCCACACAGGTGATCGCGTGCTTCGGCGAAACAGTCGCGAGCAGCGACTCCTGGTGAACAAAGTCAAGCGGAGCAAACAGAATCATGTTGAATGCGTTGCTACCAAATGCGTTTCCGATGGCCAGATCAATCGCGCCAAGACGTAGGGCAGCGAGCATCGACACCAGTTCCGGTAAGGATGTGCTCAGCGCCACAAGCGTCGTGCCGACAAATGTATTTCCAAGACCGGTTTTGTCCGCTAATTCGCCGGCCGCCTCGGCCAGGTAGGGTCCTGAGAGGAAGATCACGGCCGCACATATCGCGAAGCCAAGAAGTGCTTTCGTGAGCGTCATGCCAGGATTCAGCGAGGCTGTCACTTCTCCCTGTTCTGCCGCAGTTCTAACTGCGATCCGCTGGTCGAGATATACCAGTCGTACGCCGAAACAATAAGCGATGACCAACAAGAAGATCGCCGGGCTGATGCCAAAAACCGCGAACGACTCGAACGCTTTGCCCGTCAAGAGCCCCAGCACAACGAGCCCCATTAGGCCGGCGCTCACTGATCCAGAAAGCGCGTGCGCTGCCCCCTGTCGCGAAAGCATCTTGCCACGTGGGTGGTGCGACAGGTCGAGCACCGCAAGGATGAGTAAGTTCATCAGACTGCTTCCCAGCAGGTCTCCCACCGCCAGGTCTGCCAAGCCCATGCGGACGGCTGAGATGTCGACGGTCAACTCTGGGAGTGAGGTCGCCCCTGCCAAGAGCACGCTACCCACGACAAGCCGCCCCAGTTTCGTAATCTCGGCAATCGCATCCGCATATTGAGTGAGAAACGTGCCAGCAACGACAATAATGACCGCACACAGAACGAATTGAAGCAGGGTGTAGAGCACAGCGGCTCCCTTCATGGTTCAACGGAGTCGGAGCCAGTCCCGAAAACAAGATCATTTCAGCACGTAGTTGCTGACGATGTTGGCTGCAACCCAAATCGCCGTACCTGCGATGGCCGCGACGATGATGTAACGGCGTAAATCGCTGGCGGTGGCGGGTTCACCCATCCCATTCCGAGGGTTCCCGCCCCGATGCTCGACCCAGCGCCCGAGGATCATTCCTGCAAGTGCAGTCAAGTACGCAATGTCAGCCCCGGTATGCCATCCACTCCGCGGAGAATTGAGGATCAAAATGGCGCTAACCAGCAGGCAAGCGGGGCCGGCCATCATCCAAAACATCCTGCCAACAAACGCCGATTGCGAATCACTACGTATTGCGACCATTGCTAACTCCCGTCAAGAAATTGGATCACGAACCCAACAAGAAACGCGGGTCCAGGACGGTGGCGCTAGACGCCGCCCGAATTCGTGATAAACAGCACCATGTAGAGACGGTGCTCGTTCGTTGGATTTACTTCGATTTGTTGGGCCATTGCCGAACCCGACGCATTTGACGGAAAGACTAGATCAAAATCATTCTCGACCGATGGCCCAAAAAAGCAAGGGCATGTCTTGCTTGACCCCGGCTTTGCCAGGAGATTGTTGTATCGGAGCGCTGGTTGTCATCCTGCAAGCGAGGAATCCCCCGGCTTGGCCGGGGGGCTAAATGCGATCGAACCTCCCGGCCCGAGTTGGACTCACACTAATGGCAGCGCACGGGTAAAATGGCCCGTTTCATCGTGCATTCATTCGCCCCCTGTTTACAAACTCGCCAAACGTGTCGACCACCTCCGCACAACCCGGTTCCGCCGGCCAGCGGCGCAAAATCCTCGTCACGGCCGCCCTGCCCTATGCCAACGGGCATATCCACCTGGGCCATCTGGTCGAGTACATCCAGACGGACATCTGGGTCCGCTTCCAGAAGCTGCGCGGGCACGAGTGCATTTACCTGTGCGCCGACGACACGCACGGAACGGCCATCATGATCCGCGCCCGACAGGAAGGGCGGAGCGAAGAGGCGCTGATTGCCGACATGCAGCGGGCGCATATCGACGATTTTGCCAGGTTCGACGTCCATTTCGACAACTACGGCAGCACGCACAGTTCGGAAAACCGCGAGTTGTGCGCCGAGATTTGGGCCACGCTGCGGAAAGCCAACCTGGTGAGCGAAGCCGATGTCACGCAGCTCTACGACACGGTCGCCGGCACGTTTCTGGCCGATCGTTTCGTCAAGGGCACGTGCCCCAAGTGCGGCGCGCCGGATCAATATGGCGACAGTTGCGACAAATGTTTTTCGACCTACAGCCCCACGGACTTGAAGGATCCCCAGAGCACGCTGTCGGGCTCAACGCCCGAGCTGCGGGCCTCCAAGCACCTGTTCGTGCACATCGAGCAACTGCACGACTTTTTGCGCGAATGGACGCAGAGCGGCAATCACCTGCAGCGCGAAGTGGCCAACTATCTGGCCGGACATTTCCTCGGCGAGCCCTTGCGCGATTGGGACGTCTCGCGCCCGGCGCCGTATTTCGGCTTCGAAATCTCCGACAGCCCGGGCAATTACTGGTACGTCTGGTTCGACGCCCCCATCGGATACGTCGCCTCAACGGCCCAGTGGTGCCGGCGGCACGGTCAGAAGCTCGACGATTGGTGGCGCAGCCGCGAGGTGGAGATCCACCATTTCATCGGCAAGGACATTACGTATTTTCACGCGCTGTTCTGGCCCGCGATGCTCAAAACGGCCGGTTTCAGCCTGCCGGCCAAAATCCACGTCCACGGATTCCTGACCGTCGACGGCGAAAAGATGTCGAAGACCAAGGGCACGTTCGTCCGCGCGGCGACTTATCTGAATCACATGAACCCGGTCTATCTGCGCTATTACTACGCGTCAAAACTCGGACCCGGGCTCGACGACCTGGATATGAACCGCGAGGAGTTTGTGGCCAAGGTCAACGCCGACCTGGTCGGCAAAGTCGTCAACCTGGCCAGCCGCACGGCGAAATTCGTCCAGGAGAGGGGTCTTTCGGCCGCGTATCCGGACGACGGCGGATTGTTCGCCCGGGCAGCCGCCGAAGGCGACGCGATCGCCGCGGCCTACGAGATTTGCGACTATAACCGCGCCATGCGGCTGGTGATGGGGCTGGCGGATCGGGCCAATCAGTGCGTCGATGCCGCGGCGCCTTGGAAGCTGCGAAACAGCGTCGAGCGGGCCGCCGAATTGCAAGACGGCTGCACGATCGCGCTCAATTTATTCCGCCAGTTGGTGATCTATCTGGCGCCGGTGCTGCCCAGCTTGCGCGAGCAGACCGAAAAGCTGTTGGGGAACCTTGTCAGCCACTGGGACGACGCCAAAAAGCCCTTGGTCGGCGTGCCGATTGGCGAGTTTACGCACATGATCAAGCGCCTCGAGCCCGCCCAGGTCGAGGCCATGAT
>JBBDNV010000047.1:0-6651 GCA_040877415.1 Pirellulales bacterium | reverse complement strand
GGCCCTCACACACAATGCGATGATTCTTGTCATCCTCCAGGTTTTCTACAGAGCCCTCCCGTCCCCTTTAATTCGTCCCTTTAATTCGTCCGTTCAGATTGTGCATGTATGACCAGCGTAATTCGTCCCTTTAATTCGTCCGTTCAGATTGTGCATGTATGACCAGCGAATAGTTGCAACGCGACGCTCTTATCACGGTCAAAGCCTACCCTAACCCATCTGCCAAGTATTTCGAGACGGTCTGCGTCGCCGCGGTCACCGCTGAAGAAGGGTGGGCTCGACTCTAGCGTTCGGGAAGTAAGCGAAGCCACGCGGAGACCGTCGATGATCAATACCAAAAAAGTTCGCGGACGGCGGGTGCTGGCGTTTGACAGTCTGGCTGAAGCAATTGTCGACGGCGAGCACCTGGCGGCGGCCGAGCGAGCGGGCACGTTGCGGGCGACCGGCAACTGGACGCTAGGCCAGGCGCTGGGCCACCTTGCGTTTTGGGCGGCTGCGCCGCTCGACGGCTACCCGCCGGTGCCCCGTGCGCCGTGGTTCCTGAGAATGATGGCGCCGTGGATCAAGGCGCGGTTTCTCCGCAAGGGACTCATGCCCGGGCTCAGTATTCCCAATATGCCCGGCGGCACCTACGGCGTGGCCCTGATCCCGACCGACCAGGGCCTGGCACAATGCCGGCAGGCGTTCGAGCGGCTGACACATGAGGCGCCCACGGTTGCCAATCCATTCTTCGGCCCGCTGACGCACGAAGAGTGGATCAAGCTTAACGTGCGCCACGCCGAGCTGCACCTGAGCTTCTTTCATCCCGAGTGACGATGTCGTCGGGAGACGATATTCACGCGTGATGAGAGTCGACCTACCTAAGAAGAACCCTCGCTGGCGCGTCGGGCTGGTGGAGGAGCACCGCACTACGGCAGTCCTTATTGGCGCGTTGGACGATCGATGCCAAGCGAATTGACCCGCTCAAAAGCGGGGGTCCAGGTCTACTTTGACAAAGACTGCCGGATAATCAAACAATTTCGTTGCACAACCCGACAAAAAGCACCGGATCGCCTGCGTGACGCCGCTCGAACGGGCCTTCGGCCGGTGGGAAACTTCGTTGTGCGTCTGTCACCGAACTGTCGGTGTGCGTCAAGGGACGACTGGGCCGAAGCTCGCGCTCTCTGAAAGTCGAAGCGGCTCGAAACTGGGCGCGATGGGCTGTATAATGGGCCGCACCTCTCCCCGAAAAGCGCGCATTGTTTCGAAGAGGGTTCCTTTCGGGGAGCTTTTCTTCCATCGGCCCGTGCGGCCGTGAATACGAATCGCCGGGTCGGGCGCTTGCACGTTTGGCGTCCGGCGCCGCGCTGGCACAGGGAGAACGAGAATGACTCCGGAAGCCGCCTTGGCGCGGCAAATCGAGCTCTATCAGGGCATGACAGGCCAGCAGCGCCTGCAGCTTTCTCTCGATATGCACGCGCTGGCGTGCGACGTGGCGCGTGAGGGCATACGCCGCCAATTTCCACACGCCGATGAGGACGAGGTCGAGCGGCGATTGCGAGGGCGAATGGAAGTTGCGCGCGGATGAGAACGGAACGAGACCTGTTGGTTGATTGTCTGGCACGTCTCAATCGCCTCGGCGTCCCCTATATGCTCGCTGGCTCGATGGCGAGCAACTATTGGGGAATTCCACGCACGACGCACGATCTCGATTTTGTCGTGCGACTGCAGCCAGGCTCCGTCGAGGGGCTGGTGGCCGCCTTCAAGGACGGCTTCTTCATCCAAGGGGAATCGGTCGAGAAGGCCTTGAGGCCGCCTTATCAGTTCAATGCGCTCGACGAACAATCGGCCTTGAAAGTCGACTTTTGGACACTCCGGGACGACGCGTTCGAACGGGCCGCTTTCGAGCGACGCGTCCAGTTCACGTTGTTCGAAATGCCCGCGGTCATCACGACCGCCGAAGACGTGATTCTGCACAAACTCTACCGGCATAAGCTGACGCTCTCGGATCGGCAGCTCGACGACGCCGCCGGAGTCTACTGCGTGCAGCGCGACACGCTCGATACCGCATATCTTGACCACTGGGCGTCGATCCTCGGTGTACAACCGGAGCTGCACGACTTGACCACGGGCAAGATCAAGCCAAAGTCGACGTGAGACGAAAACAATGACTCCCGTCCCGAATTCGTCCAGGGGTTTCCGCCGATCCGCCCGCTGGTCGAAAACTCTCCGTTTCGAGAGACGCGAACCGGGGTGCGAAGCCAACCATGAAGGTTGCCTTCGGACCCCGAAATCCCGGTCCAAAACTCTCTAACTCTCGGTTTAACAGACCCCTGCGGGTTAACAACCCGGTTGGTTCCGGTGGGCGGAAGCAACCCTAGTGCGTCGATCTATCCGCCGTTCGAGAACTCCCATCAAGCTCAGGGCGGATTAGCCGCGGAAGCCAATGAGGTTCCAGAAATTGCAGAACCATACATAGGCCAGGCACGCCATCGCCAGCAATGAAAAATACATCCGAGCTGAGAAGGACCAGTAGTGCCTGATCCACACCAGGACGGCAAAGGCGGGCACCGCCAGCGAAAGTGCCGCGAACATCGTCGCAACAGCGATGATCGCTTTCAGTGCCTGCGGCAATCCCGTTTGAAATTCCGTCGCCACTGAGGGTTGTGTCACACGCGACAAGGTTAGAATAACCATGAGGATGGCGAATAGATTCACTGCGCACGTCGCGCAGGTCCAGAGCCAAGCAAGCCGAGCAAGCATGGGTTGTGGTGGCAGTTCACGGCGGCGCCAACGGCGAATAAGAAATTCGCTTGGCCAAACCAGGCAGGCAGAGAGGAACACCAAGACGACGACCGCCAGCAGGCCCAGGTGAAACGGCGGCGCATTGAACCAAGGCACTCTATCGTACGCGTTGCCCTCGGCGAACAAGTAGGCGGCCTGTCCACCGTCATTCTTGCCAAAGGCCACGCGCTGTCGATCATCGCCGCCGCTGTCGCGAAACAGCAGTGGTTCGATCTCGACATAGTCGTGGCCATCCACGGACAGACTGCCGTCCGCGTTCGCCGACGCATGGACATAGCCATTCACGAGTGAATCAATCTTTTGACTCCTCCGGCGGTCATAACGATTGAACCAATACCAGCCCGTGAGCTCTCCGAGCGCGGTGCGGGATTGTTCCGGCAGCCAGGGCTCGATCGAAACTAGTTGAATGGGGAAATACCGATCGAAGAAGCTGTCGCGGAAGGCATTTAGCAGCTCGCCTTCCGCCGAATTGACAGCGAGAAAGTATCCGACGTTGTGCTCCGGAATCAGCAGCAGCTCGCTTACAAAGCCGCTGCCTGCACCCGTGTGCCCAATGGCCCGTTGTTGGTTCTGGAAGCGTTCAAAGAAATCGAAACAGACACCCGGCAAACCCGGATGATGGGTGAATTGGCGGCGATGCATTTCCCGTGCACTTTCTTCATTCAGGATGCGCATTCCCTCATAGCGACCGTCTTGGAGGTGGGTGATCATGAAATGGGCCATGTCCGTCGCCGTAGTCATCATGGATGAGGACGCCCAGATGTTGTAGTAATAATGTGGGAGAGCCTTGTATTCGCCGTGCTCGTATGAGTAGCCCACGGCCAGATCGAGCTCCAGCTCCGGCGGCAGCTTGAGGAAGTGGGTTCGCTGCATTCCGAGAGGCTTGAGAATGTTCTCCTCCATGAACTGGGCCAATGGCACACCGGTTGCTGACTCGACGACGTAGCCCGCCAGGCAAATTCCGCAATCGGAATACAGCATGACGCGACCCGGGGGCCTGATGCGCGAAGGAAGTGACTTCGCAAGGAACTCTCCCAAAGGCAGTACGTCGGATTCCTGCCGGGCCGTGATTCCGACTCCTTGGTCCTCCAAGCCACTCGTGTGCGTCATCAGGTGAAAGAGTCGCACCGGTTCTGGAAATGTCTCCTCCAGTTGAATTGTCTTGAGATGCCTGTTGACGTCATCGTCGAGACGCACGATGCCGCGTTCGGCAGCCTGCATGACGGCCGTGATAGTGAACAATTTGGTCACCGACTGGACGTCAAAAAGTGTCCGCTCGGCGACAACAGGCGTCCGCTTTTCAAGGTTTGAGAATCCGAAGCCCTTGGCCAGAACCAGCTTCCCGTCTTGCACGAGGGCGAACGATGCCCCTGGCACATGAAGCGGTCCCATATGGGCAGCGAAGAACTCATCCACAAATGCTTCCAACTGAAGTCGACCGATGGAAGCAGTGCCGGCCGCGGATGCTTCTTCCGCTGTCGGTGCCGCGGCAGGATTGGCTTCGGCCCGTAGTGCTTCCAATTCAAAAGCAATGGTGGCGCAGACCAGCAGTCCGACAGCGACTCGAAACATGGCAGCTCGGCTGGGTCGCATACCGATATCCGACTGGTTTGTCCCTTCGTCCCGACGCGTTATTATTCGCTCGCCGGGAACGATGCTTGGCGTAGCCGCTGGTTCCCTCGGAACCATGGTCCAGGGTCACCTTTTCCGACAACTCGAACCCGCGTCCGGCAGGTTAACAGCATGGGGCCGCACGTTTCGTCCCGTCAACGTCGCCTGTGCCCGCGGCCGCGCGTGCGACGTTTTCTCCGCGAGTGAATCCCAATGCCCAACTGCGCCGATACCGCGCGCCTATCGCCGGACGAACGCCTGCGCGAGGCGGCGGCCATCCTGGCGACCGGCGTGCTTCGACTTCGTCAGCGTGCCGCCCTGCCACCTGAAAAAGGCACGGAAAAGCCCGGCCGAATTGCCCGCCGGCGGCCGGGAAGGCTGATGAGCCGCACGCGCCCGCGTATACGGTCCCCGGGCGCATTCGCGTCGTCGCATGCCCGTCCCCCCCAGGGCCACCGGAATGCTTGGATCCTAGTGACGACCCGGCTCAAGGATTGTGCCGCCTGCCTGGTCAAAATAAATCTGAAGTTTTCCTGACCCCTGATTGCGGGCGGTGTTAGCTCCCCGTACAATCCGGTGCCCTTTGCCGAGGGGGGTAACACACGGTCTGAAAAGGGGCAAGCGCTGCCGCGGCCTTGGTACGGCGGCCCACCTGCTCCGGTGGGCGCGAGAACGTGGACCGCCCGCTTCACGATAGGACGGACTCATGGCCGCGTCGTGCTCTCAACCAATGGACGGCACCAGTTGAACTACGATCAGGGAGCAAGTCATGGACCCGATCCTTTATTGGAATGAAGTTGCGCTGGAAGCCAATCGCGTCAGCCACACCAGTGGAAAGAAAGAGCAAACCGGCCCTACGCTTAGTTCCCGCGCTTTGGCGATTGCGCACCTGGCGATGTACGACGCCTACGCGGGCGTGGTGAACGACCCGGCGAATTTGCCACCGTACATGACCGGCTTGAACGCTCCCGCCGGCGCGTCGGCCGATGCGGCCGTCGCGGCGGCGGCGCACGCGACCTTGTCCAAGCTATTCCCGAGCCAGAAGCCATTTTTTGACGCAAAGCACGCGGCCGCCGGGCTGCGAGAGCCGGGGATCCACGCCGGGCACGAGTTCGGCCTCAAAGTAGCCCGAGCCATTCTTGCCGATCGCAAGGACGACCCGGACGCGGGGGACGACGGCTACGCGGCTTCCGCGGGCCGTGGCGCGCATCGGCCGGATCCGGACAATCCGGACCAGGGCTTTCACGCCCCGTTCTACGGCGCTCGGTCGAAGTGCTTCGCCGTCACGCAAAGGCATTGCCTGGACGCTCCGCCGCAGCCGGACAATGCCGCGTACTTGCAGGCCCTGCGCGAAGTACGGGGCAAGGGAATCGCGCCCCACTTGATGGGCACGTTGCCCGCGGATCTGACGGCCCGCAGCGCGGAGGAAACATTGATCGGCGTCTACTGGGGCTACGACGGCGCGGCCGAACTGGGCACGCCGCCCCGACTGTACAACCAGATTGTCCGCGATGTTGCAGCCGCCCGGGGGAACAGCGTGGTGCAGAACGCGCGCTTGTTCGCCCTTATCAACGCGGCGATGGGAGACGCCGGGATTCTGGCCTGGGACCAGAAATACATCCACGACTTTTGGCGGCCTGTGGTCGGCATTCGTGAGCACGATGAATCGATGGGGCCGACCGGAAGCGCGACCGACGAGCGGCTGACCGACTGCGACCCGTTCTGGTTGCCGCTCGGTGCGCCGAGCACGAACTCAACGAACAAGAACTTCACGCCGCCGTTTCCGGCCTACCCCTCTGGACACGCCACGTTTGGCGCGGCGGCGTTTCATATCACGCGCCTGTTCTACGGCGTCGCGGTGGGCAATCATGACGCCGATAAACTGTGCGACGGACTGGAGTTTGTCTCGGATGAGCTCAATGGAATCAGCAAAGACAACACCGGCGCCGTCCGGCCGCGCCACGCCCGCAAGTTCCCCCGCGGACTTTGGCAAATGATCGAAGAGAACGGTCGCAGCCGAGTTTTCCTGGGCGTCCACTGGATTTTTGATGCCTTCCTGGTGGACGGGAAGGGGAAGCCGGACCTTTCCAACAACACCGGTGGCGTGCCGTTGGGCATCGCGATCGCCGAGGACATCTACACGAGCGGACTGAAGAAATCCAGCGTGGGACCGCGCGTGTGAGTCAGGGTGCAAGCTATGGCCAAGGTGTCTGAATCATTCCGATGGCGTCCCACCACGGCGCCGCCCGCTGGTCG
>JBBDNV010000046.1:0-6708 GCA_040877415.1 Pirellulales bacterium | reverse complement strand
AAACGAGTGATGTCCCCCTTTCCTCTCCGAAAACGAGTGATGTCCCCCTTTCCTCCTCCCCTTTCCTCCTCAGCTTCCACGAGCTTTGCTCGCGCTTCCAGGCGCCAATCCGGCGCTCTTCATCGCCGAGTGACGTGACGGCCCATTCATTCCGGCGCGAACCCCGCGCGAAACTGTTCATCGACGCGACCCCCGGGTCTGCGTTCGGACAAAGCCTCGAAGAAGGTCCAACAGTGGCAACGGGTGGGGTAGATCGACAGCGAAGGTGGACTTCCAAATTCGTGAAATTGAGAGAGTCGTTCCGGCAAATCCGGCGGCCGACTTCCAGCAAACGCGGAATGTCCATTGACAACAATCTATATAGACCATAATCTATTAACATGAAACAACTGGACCAAGCCTTTGCTGCTCTTGCCGATCCCACCCGACGTGGAATTGTGGTGCGTCTGGCCCGCGGTGAGGCGTCGGTGTCCGACCTGGTTGGCCACTTCTCGCTGACGCAACCCACGATTTCCTCGCACTTGAAGGTGCTGGAATCTGCGGGCCTGATTTCGCGTCGCAGAGTGGCCCAGCTGCGGCCCTGCAAACTGGTGCCGGAGCGACTGAAAGCGGTCACCGACTGGTTGGAACAGGTGCAGGAGATTTGGGAAGGCAACTACAAGCGGCTCGATGCGTTACTTACCGAGTTGAAGCAAGCCGAGAAAAAGGAGCGAAAGAAATGAAACCCGCGGAAGCCAGTCTGCCGTCAGATACCGAAGTCCTCGTCAAACGCAGCTTCGATGCACCCGTCAAACTGGTGTGGCGGGCGTATATGGAGCCGGACTTGATGCGTCGTTGGTGCGGGGGCCACCCCGGTTGGTCGATGCCTGTCTGCGAGATGGATATGCGCGTCGGCGGAAAGTATCGCTGGCGCTGGCGCAGTGATGAGAACGGCCAGGAGTTTGGATTCACTGGAGAGGTTCTGGAGGTCGCTCCGCACGCAAGAATCGTGCATACTCAAATCTTCGATGCGGGAGACCTGGGCGTCTCCATGGGGAGTGAACCATCGATCATCACCGTCACCTTCCACGAGGTTAACGGTATCACAAACGTGGCGACCTCGATCAAATATGCATCGAAGGCCGACCGCGACGCGGCGTTTTCAACCGGCATGACCGACGGTATGGAAATGAGCTACAAGCTGCTCGACGGAGTACTGGCTGAGGTGTGAAGGGAACCTGCACTTCCACGAAACACACGGAAGACACGGAAGACACGAAACGGGATCGATCAAAGTAGTGGTTCGTCACAACAAGATTGAGGGGCCAGGGCGACGGGAGGGCGAGGCTCCTGCCGAGCTTTCTTATCAACGCTACGCTGAGTGTGGTGATACTAGAACTTGGCCGGATCGTTTTGATGACAATGAGACCCAAGTTCCCTGGAAGCCGCTAAGTCCATGTGCGCGAATTGCCTAGGCGGCTCAGCAGGAGCTTCGCCCTCCCGAATCCGCGCGTCGCGGAGTAAAGATGATCGCCAGCGACATCTACGGGAACGTAGGAAAAGGGGGACATCACTCGTATTCGCGGATTTCGGGTGAAAAAACCGTTTTCGTTCCAGGAACCAGTATGCCGTCGCGCGAACTCCTCACCACTCCACGTCACGAAGCCAAGCGACGTCTAGCCGCGTGGGTGTCGGAAACCGTTTTGGCCTGCTGTCGACGGCCCAGCCACGCGTGCGCGGCCAGAGTTGGCTCCGTTGCCACTTGCCCCCCATCCCCGGCCGAAAACGTGCGTTGACTCCAGCGCAAAAATCTGATTTCTGATACGTTGGATGATTGTCGACACGCGCCGAGTTCTTCACTTCGGGGGGTGCGGTGGAAAAGCGCGCCGCGAATTATTCTAAATCGAGCGCGAACGGTCACTTCCGACGACGAGGGGTATTACTTCGCGCGCACGCTGTATAGCTATGAAAAACTAACGCCCTGCTTCCAGGCCGATTGGCCTGATTTTGAAATTCAAAAAAAGCCACCCATTGCCGCCCCCTGGCGACTGTAGAACAGGGGAGCAGGAGAGCAGGAGAGAGCAGGGGGAGCAGAATACGGTGACGGGATTTCGCGGTCCAGGATGCCCTCCTGGGTGCTAGCCGCCGCCGGTGCGGATGCCGACAGCCAGCTTGCGCAAGTCGGGAAGCTGGACGGGGAGGTGGCGGGCGCGGGCTTGCAGGGCGAATTGAAAGTATTGCAATTTGCGCACCGGCTTCTGCTTGGCCCACGCGAACGTGCTGGTGACGAGGCTGCGGGGAAGTTTGCCCTCTTCGACCAACTCGATGATCTGGCCGATGTACTCGAATTCCTCCGGGCGGCGCGCCATCAGGCCCGTTTCCAGTTGCGTCCTTAGATCGAGCCCCATCACTCCGCCGCCATCGATCGGCGGGGGATCGGCGGCCATCGCCAGTGGGCAATCGAGAAGCAAAGCCAGCATGATGAGACAAAACGGTCGCCGGCGCATCGCGATTCTCCTGAATGGCCGCCGTTGGCCGACGTGAAGCGTGAGAAATGCGGCCCGCTTGTAGCGAAATCTGCGCCCTACCGCAAGACCGAGCCAATCGAAATCCGCCGTATGGCCCTGGACGCCGCATGGCTGGCCGCGGAAAATCACATGCTTTCGCTGGTTTTCCCAACGGACGATCGACCGCGAGCTGCCGCGCCAGCAGCGTGAAACGCGCGCCACGGGCGAACCCGCCGTGCCCTTGCAGGGTCCACAACAGACAACCACCACCAGACGAGTGGCACCTGCATGACCGGAATGTCCCGACGACCATGACACACATCGCCCCCCAAGAAACACCCGATCGGGCCGGCACGATGCGCGAGCTGCTGGTGGTGTCGATCCCGCTGATTATCAGCGCCGGCTCGACGGCGCTGATGTACGTCTTCGACCGCATCTTCCTGAGTTGGGATTCGGTCGAGTCCATGGCGGCTGCGCTGCCGGCCGGGGTATTGCATTGGAATCTGGCCTACCTGGCCATCGGCACGGTCGCGTACGTCAACGCCTTCATTGGACAATACGAAGGGGCCGGCCAGCGAGATCGCGTCGGGCCGGTGATGTGGCAGGGCATCTACCTTTCCGTCGCCGCCGCGCTGCTGATGCTCCTGGTGCTGCCCGTGGCTCCTTATCTGTTCGCCTGGTTCAACCACGGTTCGCAGGTCGAGGCGCTCGAGCTGCGCTATTACCGAGTGTTGTGTTGCGGCACGCTGGCTCTTTTGCTCGATACGGCCCTTTCCTGTTTTTTCAGCGGCCGCGGCCAGACCTACGTCATCATGGTCGTCAACTCCCTCGGCATGCTGCTGCACGTCGTGCTCGACTACGTGCTGATTTTCGGCAAGGCCGGCTTTCCGCGCATGGGTATCGCCGGGGCGGGCCTGTCGACGGTGCTGGCGTTCGCCTCGATCTCGATCATGTATGCCGCTGTCATGGTGTGGACTCAGTACAACGGCCCGTATCGGCTGTGGTCCGGCCGGCGATTTGATCGCGAGCTGTTCCTGCGGCTATTGCGCTTCGGCCTGCCGAGCGGCTTGCAGCAGTTTTTGGACATCGCCTGTTGGAACGTGTTCATTCAGCTCCTCGGCGGTCTGGGCACTGTCTACCTGTCCGCCACGAGCCTGGTATTCAACCTCAATGCGCTCGTGTTTGTGCCGCTGATGGGATTGGGCACGGCGGTAACCGCGCTCGTGGGACAGCGCATCGGCGAGGGTCGCCCCCGGCTGGCGGCGCGCACCACCTGGCTGGCCTTTGGCGTGGCACTGGCGTATGTCGCGGCTTTTTCCTGCCTGTACGTGTTCGCGCCTCAGATCATGTTGCGCCCCTACGGGCTGGCGGACGACGGCGTGCGCGAGCTGGTGGTTTTCGTGTTGCGGTTCGTGGCCATCTATTCGCTGTTCGACGCGATGGCCGTGGTGTTCAACTCGGCGATCCGCGGCGCGGGAGACACCCGCTTTGCGCTGGTGTTTTCCTTCTCGATGGGCGTCGTGCTGTTGGTGCTGCCCACGTATGTGGCGTCGTTCTGGGGTCAGTCCGCCTTCACGGCCGCCTGGTATTCCGTGACGGTATTCATCACGGTGGTGGGGCTGGGCTTTATGGCCCGTTTCCAACAAGGCCGCTGGATGTCGATGCGCGTGATCGAGCAAACCCTGCCGGAGTTGGAATGCGCAGAATTGCCGGTAGAAGAAGCCGACGCCGCCTCTGCCCTGGAAGGCGCCGCTTCCTAGAACGCGCGCATCCCAGCGCGGGAGCAGCGAGGGCTATGCGTCGTGCTGGAGATACGACTTGCCCGTGTAGAATCGCGCCAGGACCAGAAAGATGATTGCCGCGCCCGCCATCAAGGCGGCGAATAGCCAGAAGAACTGCGAAAGCGCGATCGTCTTCTGCAAGGGCGCGAGGAAGGCGACCAGCAGGTTGCCCATCGTCACGCACAGCAGCCAGAAGCTCATGATCGTCGACTTCATGGCTCGCGGCGCCTGCGTGTACGCGAATTCCAGACCCGTGATCGAGACCAGCACCTCGGCCACCGTCATGATGAAGTATTGCACGATCTGCCATAGCGCGTGTACCGTGCCGTCGCCCGCCGCCTCAATCGTCGCTTGCAGCACCGCGGCTGCGGCAAACGCGGCCGCTGCCAGGAACATTCCCACGGTCATTTTCTGCAAGGGTTTGATCTCGATGCCCCTGCTGCGCAAGGGCGCATAAACCAGGAAGTTGAGCGCGGGGATCACAAGCATCACAAACAGCGGGTTCAGCGCGGAAATCTGCGCCGCATCCATCCGCACCGAAAGCATCCGCTGTCGTACGGGTTCGCCCGCCGAATCGCTCACCACGTTGCCCAACGGCGGCGCAACAAAGTCGCAGACGACGGCCACGAGGCCCAGCACGAGGAAGCCCGCCAGAACCGTGGCCGTTATACCCCGAGCAAGCGGCGCGTTGGCCAGCCAACGAAACAGCCAGACTCCGGCGAACAGCGAAAGCCCAATCGTGGCGGCGAATGCCCAGTAGCCGAAGTACGCGGGAACGGTCAAACCCAGGGCCATTCGCCGTGCCTGGTCGATCCACGTCGAGGCATGCTGATCGAAGAGCGCCCAAAAAACGCTCACCATCGAGAACACGACCATGATCTTCAGCACGGCAGCAGGCCCATCCCCCGCCTCCTCGCCGAACCGCTGCCGGCCCACGTCGAAAAAGCTCATTCCCGGCGCGCGGTCGCGCTGGTGCGTGAAATTGTATAGCAGCACGGGCAAGAAGCTGTCGCTCGATTCGATGCGCTGTCGGGCGCGGAACAGTATCAGGCCGAGCACGACGGCCACGACGGTTGCGACCGGAAGCCACCAATAGTGCTCGAAGTATTCCACCACCAAGGCTGAAGTGACACCGGGGAATTCCACTGCCGCTTTCGTGGCTGCTTCCCGCGCAGCGCCGATGTGGTGTTCCCAAAGCACGAAGTATCCCACGACGAGCGAAAAGAGCGGAGTAAAGAGCAGCGTCGTGACGAGCGTATCGAAGAGTCCGTGCCTGCCGCCCGGGCTGGGAGGCACGCGAATGAACCTGTTGCGGCCCATCCAAAAGACCAGGGTCGCGATACCCATCAACACGCCGGGTACGCCGAAAGCGATTTCCGCGCCAAAATACTTGAGCAACAGGGGGGTGAGTATCGTTGAGAAAAACGAACCGTAGTTGATGATGAAATAAAAGATCTGAAAGATCTTCGTCACCAGCTGCGCGTTGGCGGCGGTGAACTGATCGCCGACGTTGGCCGAAACGCACGGCTTGATGCCGCCGGAGCCGACCGCGATCAGGCCGAGCCCCAGATACATCGAAGTCTCCGCCGCGGAGAACTCGCTTATCGTGCCCAAACGTCCGGCAAGCGCCAAGACCGCGTGCCCCGCGCAATAGATGAGCGAGACCCAAAGAATCGTTCGATACTTGCCGAGCAGCCGGTCGGCGATAATCGCGCCAATCAAAGGGAAGGCATAGACTCCGGCCATGAACAGGTGCACGATTTCCGTGCTGCGCGCTAGGGCGTCGGCCATGGCGTCGGCCGGTACGGCGGCCTCATCGACGAAGCGCACGAACAGGGCGATGAGGTAGATCTTCAAGATCGCCCGCATGCCATAGAAGCTGAACCGCTCGGCGCCTTCGTTCCCCACGATGTAGGGAATACCCGGCGGCATGCGGTCCGACGACGCGGGAGGGGTGGGGGAATTCGAATTTGCCATGGTTTCCCTGGCCCAGAGGTCGTGCGCGAAACGCGTCGCCGCAGCGAGGGTTGTAACATATCACGGCACGGCGTGGCCATATTGTTTGCGAATCGGCTGGGCCACGTGCCGGCGGCCGGCCGGGTGCGTACAATAGGGACGCGCTGAAACGAATTTCCTGGTCCCCCGTCCCGATGCGAGCCCGTTATGCAACTGCGACGCAGCCGACTCCGTTTCGCCGAATATCGACAGCAGTTGCGCGACAAACGCCGTAACGGACAACCGCATGAGCCCGGCGCCGAGAGCGGCCGCCGCGGGCGTCCTCGCTCGTTCTGGCGGTTGTTCGTCGCATTCTGGGGGATGCTCGCGGGGCATCGCGCGGGCGTCGTCTTTGGGCTCGTGACGCTGACCGTGGCCACGCTGTTGGCGCTGGTGCCGCCGGCGGCCACGAAGCTGGTGATCGACAACGTGCTGGACGGCCAACC
>JBBDNV010000045.1:0-35318 GCA_040877415.1 Pirellulales bacterium | reverse complement strand
CGAAAAACGGCGGTCGCGAGGTGCCTGTCCCAGTTTTTCAACACGCTGCTAGGCCGCGCCGGCGACGAGACGTTCAAGCTCGCCGGCCATGCGCTCAAAGACCGCCGGCCAATCGCCGAACCGCGGCTGGCGAAACAATCGCATCGTGGGATACCAGGGACTGTCTTCTCGCTTCAAAAGCCAGCGCCACTCGGGACCAAACGACAAGGCCACCCAAACCGGCGCGCCAAGAGCACCGGCCAGGTGCGCCACGGACGAGTCGGACGTAACGACCAAATCGAGGTTTTTGATGACGGCGGCCGTATCGCAAAACGCCGCGTCTAGGTCGAGCCGGCTCCCCAGGTTTTCGACCGCAAAGGGCGCGCGTGCCAACTGCTCGATGCCGGGCCCCTTTTGCAGGCTGATCAGCCGCACGCCCTCGATTTCCGCAAGCGGCGCAAACTCGGCCAGCGGCATCGATCGAAATGGATCCCATCCGAACGTCGGGTTGCCTTGCCAATGAATCCCCACGCGCAAGGAGCCGTCGTCGCCCAACTGCTTGCGCCAATCGTCGACCAGGTCGGCCGGAGCCGACAGATAGGGGACACGGGCGGGTATGGTATCGAGTTCGGTTCCCAGAATGCCGGGTAAGCTCGACAGCGACGCGTGCACGTCGAATGGCGGCCTCGGATCAGCGTCGCTCGAGAAACCGTCGACGCCCCGGCAGGTGCTTAAGATGGGAATCATCCGCCGTGGGCAAATGACCGCCACGCGTCCGCCACGGGCCTTGACCAGCGGAACGTAACGGATGAACTGCATCGCGTCTCCGAGCCCGCCCTCGGAATAAAGCAGAATGGTGCGGCCTTCGAGCGGCCCACCGTCCCACTGCGGCCCTGTGGGACGCTTCGCGCCCGAGGGCAACTGCCAGCGCCACTCGTACTGGGGCCAACCGGCGGCGAAATGACCGTGCATCAACAGCAGCATGCCGCGGTTGAAATGGGCTTCGGCCAATCCGGGCTGAATGGCGAGCGCCTGTTCGAAATGGCCGAGCGCCAGGTCGTAGTCGCCCTTGGCCATGCACAAGGTTCCCAGGCTGCAATGCGGCTCGGCGTAGTCCGGACGGAGGCGCAAGGCCTCGAGATAACACAGGCGCGCCTGGTCCCACTCTCTCAACTCGAACAGCACACCGCCGAGATTGAAATGGCTCGGGGCGTGGCCGGGATCGAGCTCGACGGCTCGCGAAAGCAACGTTTTTGCTTCGGCGAACTTTCCGGTTTTTTTCATCAGCGTGCCGAGATTGTGGTGAGCTTCGGCCACTTCGGGCGCCAGCCGCACCGCTAGGGCAAAGGCGGCCGCCGCGGCCTCGTCGTCGCCCAAGGTCCCGAGGACCGTGCCCAGGTTGTTGTGCGCCTCGGCAAATTCGGGCGCCAGTCGCAGCGCCTCTCGATAGCTGGCCGCGGCCGCCTCGTTTTGACCGGCCGCACGCAACGCGTTGCCCAGGTTGTAATGCGCGGCCATCAAGAGTGGCCGGGCTCGCGTGGCGGTTCGAAACGACGCAATCGCTTCATCGAGCCGGCCCAATGTTTGCAGCAGATTGCCCAGGATCGCGTGAGCTTCGGCCAGCTCGGGTTTGAGCCGCACCACTTCGGCAAATGCGGCCAGCGCGCCGGCCCAGTCTTGCTGCTGCTCGCAAACGAGCCCCAGGTTGTATTGGGCGGCAACCAAATTGGCGTCCCGTTGCAGAGCCTGCCGGAAGCAATCCCGGGCGTGGGCCAACTGTCCCAGCCCACGGCGTACCTCGCCCAAGCTTTGATGATAAGCGGCCTGCGCGGGATCGCAGGCGACAGCTTTTTGCAGCAGGGCGAGCGCTTCCTCGAAGCGGCGTTGCTGGAAAGTCAGGAGGCCCATCGCGTGCAGGGTCGGCGCATGCTCGGGCTCGCCGGCCAGGATTTGACGATAGAGTTGTTCGGCCGCGGCGAGCTGGCCGGCGCGGTGCAGTTCGGATGCCTGCCGGTGGAGTTGCTCGATGCTCGTCATCGGCTAACCCGCCGCCGCTTTAGCGTCAAGGATTCAAGTGCGGCGGCCATCTCGTGAAAGACGCTGGCCCAGTCCGCGCCCGGAGCCTGCCGAAAGAGTCGCATCGTGGGATACCAGGGACACGCACGGCCGCTGCGCATCCAGCGGAACTCGGGGGCGCACGACAGGGCAACCCAAACGTCGGCGCCCAGCCCACCGGCCAGATGCGCCATCGACGTGTCGGACGTGATCACCAGATCCAGGTTCTTGATAATCGCGGCCGTATCCATGAACGCGCCGGTATGACGATCGACGTCTTCGCCCAAATCGACGACGGGAAATCGATCGGCAAAGGCGGGCAGTTGCTCACGGCCCGGGCCATATTGCAGCGGGATCAGGCGGATGCCGGGCACTTCGCCCAGCGGGGCAAACTCCTCAAGAGGGATCGAGCGCCATGCGTCCCATGGATAGTTGGGATTTCCTTGCCAACAGATGCCCACTCTGAGACCCTCGAGCCCGCCCAGTCGCTCGCGCCAGCGATCGACCAGCTTCTCGGCGGCCCGCAAATACGGCACGGGAACGTCGATCGTCTTTTTGTGCGCGTAATACAGCGCAGGCAACAGGACAATCGACGTGTGCACGTCGAACGCAAGCGGCCCGGCACCCTGGGGAACGACCTCGTCGAACCCCGACTCCTTCAACAGGGGGTGCAGTCGGTCCGAGGCGGCTAACAGGATTCTGGCCGGCGCCTGCTCGCGCAGCCAGGGCAGATAGCGCACGAAATGAATCGTGTCTCCCAGCGATTGGTCGCCCAACACCAACAGCGTTCGCTCGCCGAGCGGCGAACCATCCCAGGCGGGTTGAGGAAACTTCCGCCCGAGATAGACGTCGCACCTGGTAAACCACGCGAATTCGCTCCAGCCGGCTTGATAGTCGCCGTCGGCCAAAAGCAGCATGCCGCGGTCGCAATGGGCTTCGGCCAACTCGGGCTGAATGGTCAGTGCCGCGTCGAGATGGACACGCGCCAGCTCGTACTCGCCCATCCTCATGCACAAATGGCCCAAGCTGCAATGCGCCTGGGCATAGTCGGGGCGCAGGCGCAAGGCTTCCTGGCAGCAGCGGCGCGCCTGGTCCCACTCCTTAAGCTTCAACAGCGTGCCGCCGAGATTAAAATGGCTCGGCGCGTGCTCGGGATCGAGCGCGATCGCGCGCGAGAACAACGCGCGTGCTGCGGCATGGTCGTTGGCCTTTTTCTTCAGCGTGCCGAGATTGTGGTAAGCCTCGGCCGACTCGGGCGCCAGGCGCACGGCCTCGGAAAAAGCGGCCTCCGCCGCCTCGTCGTCGTCCAACGTCTCGAGCACGGTGCCCAAGTTGTTGTGCGCCTGTGCAAAGTCGGGCGCCAGCCTGATTGCCTGGCGATAGCTGTCCGCGGCCGCTTCGTATCGGCCGGCCGACCGCAAGGCGTTGCCGAGGTTGTAATGCGCCGGCATCAAATCGGGGCGCAACCGCGCGGCGGTTTGCAGAAGTGCAATCGCCTCATCGAGCCGGCCCAGCTCCTCCAGCAAACTCCCCAGGTTGATGTGCGCCTCGGCCGAATCGCCTCGGCACGCCAGCACGCGCCGCAAGTGCTCCAAGGCTTCCTCTTGGCGGCCCAGCTTGCGATACAGGCTGCCCAACTCGTGGTGCGCTTCGGCCATGTTTGGGTTGAGCCGCACGGCTTCGCGAAAGGCAGCCGCGGCGCCCCTGAGGTCGCGCTCGTGCTGTTCGACGAGTCCCAGGCTATAGTGGGCCACGGCCGAGTTACGATCCAATCGCAGAGCCTGCTCGAAACAATTCTTGGCCAAATCGAGCTGCCCCAGCTCGCGGTACGCCTCACCCAAGCCGTGGTGATAGACCGCCTGACACGGATCCGAGGCGATGGCTTTTTGCAAGAAGTCAATCGCGGCATCGCCGCGGCCGGTCTGAAAGGCCAACACTCCGATCAAGTGCAGCGTGGGCGCGTGCGCCGGCTCGCCGGCCAGTATTTGACGATATATCTCTTCGGCCTGCGCGAGCTGGCCGGCGCGATGGTGCATCAACGCAAGTTGCATTGTTTCGGCGATCGTCGTCATGCGAAACTGTCGGAGGCCGTCAAGCGCCGCCGTAAAAAAAACAGGCCCGGACCGCGCGCATCAAACCATTCGTTTTCCCGGCACTCACGCGCGCCGGCACCACGCGCGCCACATCTGTCGATAGCCGTGTTCGACATAGCGCGCAAAGCCCGCGGCATCCATGAGCGGCGACGCGCTCATGCGCGCGCGTAGTCCGCAGCGCATCTCGGCCAGGCGCGGCAAGTCGCCGGCCAGACCGCTGGCGATGCGCACGTAGTCGTCGCTCGAGCGTGCGATGAGATCGTCGAGCCCCAGGTTGATCAAGGCCGTGCCGCCGAATCGCGAGGCGTACGTCGTTCCCTCGCGAACCACCGACGGCACGCCCATCCACAGGGCGTTCGAGACCGTCGTGTGTCCGTTCAAGGGGAATGAATCCAAGGCCAGGTCGATCCTGTGGTGCAGCCGCAGGTATTCATCCTGGCCACACCACCTGACGATTTCCACCCGCGCCGGGTCGACTTCGAAGCGGGTCATCGCCTCGCGCACCCGCTGTTCGAACACTCCGGGGCGATATGCCAGGACGATCAATCGCGACCCAGGGACGGCCGTGAGGATTTTGGCCCAGGTACGAATCGCCTCGGGCGTCATTTTCATCATGCTGTTGAGCCATCCGAACGTGACGCCTCCCGCTTCGAGCGCGGGAAGGGGATTGACCTCGGGCGACGGCTCGGGCGGGGCGTAACAGAAGAAGCTGCGCGGCAGCCGCACCAGCTTTTCGCTGTAGAAGGCGTCGGTCCCCGGCGGATCGGCGTGCGCGTCGGAAAGCCGGTAGTCCATGGCCGACATTCCGGTCGTGTTCTGATAGCCCAGGTAAGTGACCTGAATCGGCGCGGGTTTGCGGGCGAAGATGAGCAGGCGGTTTTCGCCGATGTGACCCGCCAAGTCCACGAGGATGTCGACGGCGTCCTCGCGCACCAGGTCTGCCGCGGCCGAGTCCGTCAACCCCGCGATCGGGCGCCAATGATCGGCCGACTGCCGGAACCGCTCGGTGATCTGGTCCGATAGGTTGGAGTCGGCATAGCAGAAAACCTCGAAGGCCCCGTGATCGTGCGCGGCCAACAGCGGCAGGCTGAAGAAGCTCACGGCGTGCTCGCGAAAATGGGGCGACAGGTAGCCGATCCGCAGCCGCTTTTCGGGCGTGCGATCGCGGCTATGGGGGCGGGCCGCCGCCGTCAGGGGTTCGGCGTGGCGCTCAGCCCAGGCGCGATGTTCGGCCGCGAGCGCCTGCGCGTCGACGGCGGGATCGGCGTTGAGGGCGTAGATCCAATTGCTGTGCGCGGCCGCGTCGCCGGGGTCCAATTCGACGATGCGGCGAAACGCGGCAATGGACCCTTGCATATCGCCTTGAAGCTGCAGCGCCCGGGCCAGGTGGGCCGCGGCCGAAGCCGACTCGGGGCGCAGCTCGCTGGCGCGGCGCGCGGCGGTCGCCGCTTCATCGGGCTGCTCATTCGTCATGTAGAGATTGGCCAGGCTCAGGTGCGCGTCGACCATGTCGCTGTCGCACTCCAAGGCGTTTTTGAAGCCGATGAGAGCTTCCTGCGGGCGCCCCTGGTCGCGCCGCACGATGGCCAGGTTGTAGTGCGCTTCGGCCAGGCGCGGCGCCAGCTCAAGCGCCTTGGTGTAGTGCGTCGCCGCATGATCCAGTTGTCCGCGCGCCTGATACGCGCAGCCCAACTGGTAGTGCGCCGCGTGAGAATCCGCTTGCAGCCTGGCCACCTTCTGGTAGCAGGCAATCGCGTCCAGCAGCTTGTTCTGGACGTGCAGGCAACGGCCGAGCCGGAAATAGACCTCCGCGTTGTCGGGCGCTAGCTGCGCCGCCTTTTCCAGCGACGCCTGCGATTGGGGTAACTGTCCCTCGGCCAGCAGGGCGAAGCCCAGCGCGGCATGCGCCTCGGCCGACGCCGGATCGAGCGCCACCGCATTGCGGTAGGACTCGAGGGCTTCCGCCCGGTGGCCGGTTGACTCCAGCAGCGTGCCCAAACGCGTGTGGGCGCTTGCGATCTTGGGGTTCAGTTCGATCGCTTTGCGATACGAGGCAATCGCCTCGGGAAGCTGGTGCAAGGCGCGATAGATTTCCCCCAGGTCGACGCGATAAGGGGCATGAAACGCGTCAAACTCGACGGCCTTCTCGACGCATTGGAGAGCCAGGTCGTGGCGTCCGACCTGAAAGGCGATCAGCCCCAGCAGATGCGCCGCGCCGGCGTGCCTGGGGTGGATTTCGAGCACGCGGCGGTAGAACTTTTCGGCTTCCGTCAGCCGCCCTGCCCGATGATGATCCAAGCCGGCTTGCAGCGTTTCGAGAATGTCGGCCATGGTTGATCGGTCGCTTTAGCGCCCCCCGTCGTTGGCTTGTTCGCACCACGCGACCCACATTTGACGATAGGCAGCCTCGACTTTGCGGGCAAAGCCCTGAAAGTCCATGAGCACCGATCCGGCCATCCGCGGCCGCAATTGCGAGCGAAGTTCGGCCAGGCGATCCAAGTCGCCGGCCAGACCGACGGCCAATTCGACGTATTCGTCGACCGAGCGGGCGACGAGGTCGCCGAGTCCGACGTTGGCCAGCACGCTGGCGCCAAATCGCTGTGCATACATTCGGCCCAGGAGCATGACAACCGGCACGCCGAGCCAGACCGCGTCGCAAGTCGTCGTATGTCCGTTGAACGGAAACGGATCGAGCGCGATATCGGCCTGTTGCACCAGTTGGTAATACTCGTCGCGGGGCCGCTTCTGAAACAGTTCGATGCGAGCGGGATCGAGACCCCGCTTGCGGGCCAACTCGTCGATGTGCCGCTCCACGTGGCCGCCGAGACTGGCCAGCACCAGGAGCCGCGAATCCGGCACGCGGGCCAGAATCTCCAGCCAGGCGCGAAGCGTGGGGGGCGTGACCTTGTTGAAGTTGTTGAACGATCCGAACGTCACCCGTCCCGACTGCCGCGCCGGAAGCGGCGTGACGTCGGGCACCTCGTCCGCGGGCCGGTAGCAGAAAAACGCGCCGCTCAGGCGAACCAGCTTTTCGGTGTAGTATTTGTCGGTCTCTCCCGGCGGGTCCGCCAGCTCGTCGGTCAAACGGTAATCCATGGCCGACATGCCGGTCGTATTTTGATAGCCGATATAGGTGACTTGCACCGGGGCCGGCTTGCGGGCAAAGACCGCCAGCCGGCTTCCGTTGATGTGGCCCGTCAAGTCGACCAGAATATCGATGGCGTCGGCCCGCACCAGCTCGGCCAGTTGTTTGTCGCTCTTCGATCGCACGTCGCGCCAGTGGTCGGCCGCGGCCTGCAAACGGCGGGTGGCATTGTCGCTGTCGCGCGCGTCGCTGTAACAGAAGATTTCAAATTCGCCGTGATTGTGCGCGGTAATCAAGGGCTCGGTGAAAAAATTCACCGCGTGCTCGCGAAAATAAGGGGAGGCGTACCCGACCCGCAAGGTGCGATTGGGCGTGGGGTCGTTCGTGTGCGCGGCGGCCAGCGCCGTCAATGGCTCGGCATGCCGGCGGGCCCATTCCAGGTGCTCCTCAAACAGAGTTGCCGGGTCATAGTCGGGCACGCGATTCAATCCGTAGAGCAAATTGGAGAATTCGCTCGCGCTTTCGGGCCGCAGTGCCACCGCTTTGCGCGAGGCGGCGAGGGCCTCGCTCATCCGCCCCTGGTGGCCCAGGGCCGTGGCCATGTTGCCGTATAACGCACCCGACTTCGGATCTTGTTCGAGACCCTTACGACAGTATTCGACCGCCTGGTCGGGCTGCGCCAAATGGTTGCACAGCACCGCCAGGTTGCTGTAAGCCTCGGGATTGTGAGGCTGCACGCCGAGCGCGTCGTGGTAGCCGGCGAGCGCGTCGCGGTGGCGTCGCAGCGCCTTGTAGACGTTGGCTCGGTAGAAATAGGCCATTGCGAACTGGGGATCAGCCGCGACCGCACGGTCGTAGTGCTCGAGCGCTAGGTCGAGGTGGCCTGCGTCTTCCAGGAGCTTGCCGAGATTCAATAGCGCGCCTGTGTGTTTGGGATCGCAGCGGAGCGCTTCGCGGAACGCTTCGGTGGCAGCGGAGAAATCCGGGTCGATCCCGACCGAGCCCATTTTCAGAAACGCCTCGCCCGACGCGGAGTCCCGTGCCAGCGTCTCGCGCAAGGGTCGAGCCCCGCGGGACGGATCAGCCGCGTATTGCTCGATGGCCCGCGTCTTAAGCGCCGTGCCGAGGTTGTTGTAAGCCGCCGCGTAGCGCGGATTCGCCTCGACGGCCCGCCGGTAGTGCGCAATCGCCTCGTCCAGTTTGCCCAGCGCTTGCAGCACCGTACCGAGATTGTTGTGCGGCTCGGCGAAGCCTTCGCGCAGCCGGATCGCCTGCTCGAACGCCTCGACCGCTTCGGCCGGCTTTCCCAGCGCGCGGAGCACGATACCCAGGTTGTTGTGGGCATCGGCCGAATTGGAGTCGAGCGCTAGGGCCCGTCGCAGCGACTGCTCGGCCTGGCACAGTTTTCCCTGTGCCCGATACACTTCCCCGAGGTTGGAATGGAACGCGGGCTGATTTTTCTTTCGCGCGATCGCCCGGCTAATCAGCTCCTCGGCCACGTCGTGCTGCCCGCGCTGGTACACGATCAGGCCGAGCAGGTGCAACGATTCGGCGTGGTTGGGAAAGGAATCGAGGACTTTCCGATAAAGGGCCTCGGCCTCGCCTAGACGGCCCGCCTGATGATGGTCCCAAGCCGTCAAAAAGGCATCAAACGAGGTCGCCATCGGTTTGCTCGGCCGAATTGAGGTTCCGCGGATGCTTGTCGCGCCAAACTTACAGCATAGGCCAAATCGCGACGAATTTCACGACGGCCAGGCGGGCCGAGAACAACACGGCCGCGCCCGGTGAATACCCGCCCTCCGCGGCGGCCGGGAGGCGCGTGCTTTGCGTCGCCGCGGGCAGCCGTGGTACATTGATAGCACGGAACGGGGAACGCCACAGGCGTCTCCAAACGGGATCTTGCCCTTTGGTTGTCATGCGCGCCGCATAGTGCTCGTTCATGCACGTCTCGATCGATGACTTCTGGAAGCTGGTCGCCGCCAGCGAGTTGATCTCCCCGAGCGAGTGCGAGGAGCTGCACGCGGCGTTTGCCGGATTGAGGGGAGCTGCCCGGCAGGCCAACGCGCGGAGTCTTGCCGAGTGGTTGGTGGCCACCGGCAAGCTGACCCGGTACCAGGCTGCGCTATTGTCGGCGGGTCGGCCGGGCCCGTTCGTCTTTGGCCCGTTTGTCATTACCGACCGCGTCGAAAACGGCCGCCTGGCGCGGTTCTATCGAGCCACGTATAACGGCAGCCAGCAGGCGCTTTTGGTGTTTCTGGCCCAACTGACGGACGACGCGAACCAGCACGAGCAACTGGCCGAGCTGGCTCAAGCCGCGGCCGCGGTCAAAAACCCGCACGTCAGCCGCACGTACCGGGCCGTGCGGCATCGATCGCAGACGTTTATCGTCGTCGAAGGCCTCGAAGGAGAATCCCTCGAGGAGCTGCGCGCGCGGCAAAGGATCGCGCGGCCGGCGGCCTGCCAGCTCGGGTTTCAACTGGCGCTGGGTCTGGTGGCCATGCACAGTGAACACCTTGTGCACGGCAGCGTCTGCCCGCGGAACATCTGGATCGATACCAGCGGAACCGCAAAACTGTTGCAGTTTCCCCTGGTGCCGACCGAAGGCCAGTTGAATCGCCGGGAATTGCCGCTGGTCGATTACCTGGCGCCGGAGCTGGCCGATGCCGGCGAGCCGGCCACGCCGCTTACGGACATTTACGGCCTGGGCTGCACGCTCTTTGAGCTCGTCGCCGGCCGGCCTGTGTTCGCCGGCGGAACTCCCCAGCAGAAAAGCGCGCGACAACGCGCGGAATTTCCGCAACGGCTCGACAAGCTCCATCCCGAAATCCCCGAGGAGCTGGCCGACCTGGTGGCCGAAATGCTGGCCAAGGATCCCCTGCTGCGCTGTCAAACGGCAAGCCAGGTGGCCCACCTGTTGGCGCCGTTTACAGCCGGGCACAAGCAGCGGGGGGGCCATCCCCCGAAGCGGGACCCAAGCGGGCTCGCGCCGGGCTATGGCGCCTGGCAAGCCCCCGAATGGCAATCGCCTCCGCGCCAGGCCGGCCAAGCGCCCCTGGCTTCGCAAAGCCTGCCGCCCGCTGTCGAGAGCGGCGGTCGCGATACGCCCAGCGTGGTCGGGCCGCAGACGGGGGCCGTGGAAATCGAACCCGCCATCTTTGTCGGCACCGCCAGACGAGACAAATCGTCGAGCCGCCAGGCCGCGATTGATATGCCGCTCGTGGTGACCACCGATCCCGCGGCGTCCCTCGGCACGCTGCCCGAGCGGCGATTGTCAAAGAGCGCATGGATCAGCATCGGCGCCGGCCTGGTGGTTGTGGCGCTGGTGGTCGCCGGCGCGGTCCTGGCCAACCGCAGCGAAAGGATGGCGAACACGACGTCGAGCAAAAGCGACAACGCGCCAACCGCCCCGGCCAGCGAGGTGTCGCCGGAGGAGTCGAAGGACCACTCGGAGGGCGAAGCGGGCTTGAGGGCGCCCGCCGATTCGGAGCCCGGCGCGGCGACGTCGGCGCCGGCCGTCAACGTGGTCGATGACGACGGTCAAACCCTGTGGGTATCGCCCACGGCCGGCCGGCCGCTGGACGTGGCGTACCTGCCCAGCGGGACGCAGGTTGTCTTGGTCCTGCGGCTGGCGGAGCTGCTCGACACGCCCGAGGGGTCAAAACTCCTGGACGCGCTGGGGCCCGGCGGCAAGTGGGTCGAGACCGAGCTCCGCTCGACGTTGGGAGTCGAGCCGGGAGACGTCGAACAGTTGACCGTGGCCTTTGTTCCCGGCGAATTGCTCGTGCCGCAAGCCGCGCTGGTGATGCGGCTGGCTCGTGACATACCCGCCGCCACGCTGCTGGCGGCCTGGGGCCAGCCGGCTTCCGCGGAGCAGCGGGGAAAAAAGTATTTCGCGGGCCGCGAGCAGGCTTACTATTTTCCCGCATCGGGAGCAGGACGCGTCGTGGCGATTGCCCCGGACGCGATGATGAAGCAGATCATCGAGTCCGCTGGTTCGCCCCTGTTGCAAAGGGGCGTCGAACGGCTGTTGGCCAGCTCCGACGACCAGCGGCACGTGACCCTGCTGTTTACCCCCAGCTATCTGCTCACCGACGGCAAGAGCCTGCTGGCCGGCCACCTGGCGCCATTGCTAGGTCCGATCCGCGAGTTTCTCGACGAGAGCATCGAAGCCGTGCTCGTCAGCGCGCACGTGGGCGAGGAGCTGTTCGTCGAGTTCCGCGCCGTGGCGCCCGTCGACCGCCGGCCGCTCGAGCTGTTGGAGATCTTGCAGTCGCGCTATCAGAAAATCCCCGGCCGCGTGGAAACACACGTCGCGTCGCTCGAGCTCGATCCGTACGGGCGGCTGGTGATTAACCGCTTTCCGCGCATGCTCGAGCTGGCGCGGGAATTCACGCGCGGCGGGGTCGAGGGCGATCAGGTCGTGTTGCGAGCCTACCTGCCGCAAAGCGCCGCGCACAACCTGGTGATGGGAGCCGAATTGACGCTTTTGGAATCGTCGGGAGTTGCCCCAGGGGCGGCGGCAACTACGCCAGCCCCGGCCCCGTCCCACTCGGTCGCCGAGATGCTCCAGAAAAGAATTTCGCTCAGCTTCCCGCGCGAGTCGCTCGATCGGGCGATCGACATCTTGTCACGGGAGTTGGAGATCGAGATCGTGATCCTCGGCTCCGATTTGCAGTTAGAGGGAATCACCAAGAACAAGGCGCTTAATAACGTCGACGAGCGCGATCAGCCGGCCGACGCGATCCTGCGCAAACTGCTCAGGCTGGCAAATCCCGACGGCAAACTGGTGTATGTCATCAAGCCCGACGACAGCGGAAGCGAGGCCGTTTTCATCACGACTCGCCAGGCAGCCGGAAAGCGGGGCGACAAGCTGCCGGCCGGTTTCTAGGGCCCCGTCAAGTCCGCGAAAAAGACCGAATACTGGTGCCGAAACACCCTTTACGCCACCGGCGAGACACTATACTGAAGGAACTGCGACCGGCCCGCTTCGCGACACCGGAACCTTTTCTGGCCGTGGAACTGTTCACCATTCAATGCACGACGTGCAAGGCCCGACTGGTCGTCAAGGACGAGTCGGTGATGGGGCACATTCTGTCCTGTCCCAAGTGCAAAAGCATGGTGCACGTCGTGCCGCCTGTCGGCTGGAAGGGCCCGGGGAGCGGCGACAGTTCGCCGGGTGAGCTACCGGCCACCGTGTCCGCGGCGTCCGAGCCGGCAGCCCCGCCCAGTGAACCGCGCCCCGTCAAGCCCGCGATTCGGAAGGTCGCGGCCGCCGCGATTCCGCCGGCACTTCCGCCGCGATCGCCGCCCGTTTTCGCCGCCCGGGCGCCCACGTTATTTGCAATGGCCGTTGCCCGTGCTCAACGAGACTGGATCCTGTTGAGCAGCGGTCTGTTGGGAGGGGTTGTGCTGGGCACCGCTGTCTGGCTCGTGGTGGCCGCGCAATCGCCCGCGCCGATCGTGGCCGATGCTCCATTGGGAGACGCATCGTCCGTCGAGCAAGCGCCAGAGCCGACCGCTGCGGCCGCAGCGCCCGCAGCAAAAAGTTCCCAATCGGTCGGGCCGCCGGCCGAGACGCCGCGGCAGACAGCTATAACCGCGACAGCCGCGACGCAAGCGTCCACGGATTCGGCCGCCGCGACGGCAACCCGCGCCGCGCCCGAGGCTGCCGATCCACATTCGCCCGCGCCGGCAGCCGCCCAACAAGCGCCGGATGCCCAGCCGCGAAAGCCCGGCCCGTCGCTTAAGCTGGAGTCGATTCGTTCCCCGCTCAAGCTGGCGGGCGGCGCCGAGGCCGACAGCGACGCGCGTTTGACGCCCCAATCGGCGTCGTCCCCCGGCAACGTCGCGCCGCAGGAGCCCGTGCCACTGGATGGCGAACCTGCCGACGCCGCCGGGATTCGCGACGCCGCCGCCCAACCGAGTCGGCTTAAGCGCGAGGAGATCGACGAACGGCTGTCGATTTCGCTGGCACGGGTCGAGTTCACCGACGTGCCGCTTGCGCAGTTCGCCGCGTTCATCGCCGACGTTGCGAGCGTGCCGGTCAGGCTCGACGAAGCGGCGCTGGCCAAGGGCGGCAAGGGAGGCCGAACGCCCATCACCGTAAAGCTCTCGGATACCACGCCCGGCGCGGCGCTGCGCACGGCGGTCGAGCGAATTGGCTTGTCGGTTACGCTGGGGGATGGGCAAATTGTCATCACGGCCGCCAAGCAGTAGCGCCGGGCAAAGTAGCTGCTGGCAGCCGACCGGCGGCCGAGCGCCGTCCGCAGTGGGCCGTTTGATCACGGCCCGGGCAATTCACCCGAGGCGCGGCAAGGCCCGGTGAACCGGGGAAGGCATCGACGCGCCGTGCCAAGCGTGAACGCGATCCGCCCCGTCAATCCCTCGTTGTGAGCGCTGGCAAACGACGCCAAGCCGTAGCGAAATTTTGAGGACAAGCGTTGCATAGTCTCGACCTGATACTGACACTGACCGTCGGCTTGGCGATTGCGCTGGTGTTCGGCTACATCACGCAGCGGCTGGGGTTGTCGCCGATCGTCGGATATCTGTTAGCGGGTATCGCCGTGGGGCCACACACCCCGGGCTTCGTGGCCGACCAGTCGATCGCCGAACAACTGGCCGAGGTCGGCGTGATTCTTCTGATGTTCGGCGTTGGACTGCAGTTTCATCTAAGGGAATTGCTGGCCGTGCGGCGAATCGCCATTCCCGGCGCCATCACGCAAAGCCTGGTGGCGACCATGCTGGGAACGGTCGTGGCCCGCGGCTTCGGCTGGGACTGGTCAGGGGGAATCATCTTCGGTCTGGCCGTCTCGGTGGCCAGCACGGTGGTGCTGATGCGCGTGTTGGCCGACAACCGCGATCTGCACACGCCGGCGGGTCACATCGCCGTGGGCTGGTTGGTCGTGGAAGACCTGTTCACTGTGGCGGTGCTGGTGCTGTTGCCGGCCCTGTTCGGCGGCGGGGACGCGCAAGGCTCGATTCTGTTGACGCTCGCCGCGGCAGCGCTGAAAGTCACCGTCCTGGTGGCTTTCATCTTTGTGATCGGAGGTCGGGCCATTCCCTGGCTGTTGCATCGCGTGGCGGCCACGCACTCGCGGGAGCTGTTTAGGCTGACCGTGCTCGTGGTCGCGCTGGGAATCGCCGTCAGCTCGGCCAAGATTTTCGGCGTTTCGATGGCACTGGGGGCCTTTCTGGCCGGCATGGTGGTGGGGCGCAGCGACTTCAGCCTGCGGGCCGCATCCGAAGCCTTGCCGATGCGCGACGCATTCGCCGTGCTGTTCTTCGTTTCGGTGGGCCTGTTGCTCGATCCCGAGTTCCTGTTGTTGGCGCCGGGATTGATTGCGGCCACCCTGGCCATCATCCTCATCGGCAAGCCGCTGGCGGCACTAGCGATTGTCGTCGCGATGGGTTATCCGCTGAAAACGGCCTTTGGCGTGGCCATGGCGCTGGCGCAGATCGGCGAATTCTCTTTCATTTTGGCAACCGTGGGACGCGAATTGGGTCTGCTCACGCCGGAGGTGACTAACACGCTGGTGGCCGCGGCAATTATTTCGATCTCGGTGAATCCCCTGCTCTATCGGGCGGCCGACCCGCTGGCCGCGTGGCTGCTGAACAACGTGCACGTCAAGCAGTGGCTCAAGCGGCTCCGCCGCCAACGCAAGACGGACGAGCCCCGTGCGCAGGAAGAGGAGGCGACGCCCTCGCGGTACCGCGCGGCGGTGGTCGGCTTCGGGCCGGTCGGCCGTACGCTTGTGCGGCTGCTCAAAGAGAACGACGTCGAGCCGACCGTGATCGACTTGAACTTCGAGGCGGTGCAGGCGGCGCGGCGGCAGGGCATCGAGGCGGTGTACGGCGACGTAACGCAGCGCGAATCGCTCAAGGCGGCGGGCGTGGCCGAATCCGGCACGCTGATTCTAAGCGCCTCGAACTTGACGGGTAGCGCCGAAGTGATCCGCATGGCGAAGGAGCTGAACCCCAGGATTCGGGTGCTGGCGCGCGGCACGTACGTGGCGGAACTAAGGCCACTGAAGAAGGCAGGCGCTGACCTCGTATTTTCCGGCGAGGGCGAAGTGGCGCTGGCACTTACGGTCGCGGTGTTGGGCGAGCTGGGTGCCACTGCCGAGCAGATCGATCGCGAACGCGAACGCGTGCGGCGCGAGCTGGTGGAAATTCGCGATGGCAAGGTTGAGATGAACGCCCCGGAAGCCCCCGCACAGAATCAAGACAATATCAAAGACAACGCCCAGGGGCCGGAGGTTGCTTGACTCCCGACTCCCTTCGATTGTCGGACGATGTTAAGCTGACGGCGAACGGACGACCGGTCGGGTGTGAATTAGATCTTACGCCCCAGGGCCTGGGCCACTTTGCGACACGTGGCCATCGTTGCCGCGAACTGCTCGAAGTTGAGCGACTGGTAGCCGTCCGACAGTGCGTTCTCGGGGTCGGGGTGCACTTCCATGATCAGCCCGTCGGCGCCGGCCGCCACGGCGGCGGCGGCCATCTGCGGCACGAGATAGGTGTGGCCCGTCCCGTGGCTGGGATCGACCACCACCGGCAAGTGCGTCTTCGTGTGCAGATAGACGACGGTCGCCAAGGGGAGCGTGAAGCGCGTGTGCGTTTCGAACGTGCGGATGCCCCGCTCGCAGAGCATGACGTTGGGGTTGCCCGCGTTGAGGATGTACTCGGCGGCCAGCAGCAATTCGTCGATCGTGGCGCTGGGTCCGCGTTTCAACAGCACCGCCCGATCCGTTTCGCCCACGGCTTCCAGCAAGCGATAGTTCTGCATGTTGCGGGCCCCGATTTGCAGCACGTCGGCATAGCGGGCCACCAGCGGCAGGTCCTCGGTGGCCACCACTTCGGTGACGACGGCCAGTCCCGTGGCTTGGCGGGCGGCGGCCAATAGCTCGAGCCCTTGCTCTTTCAGTCCCTGGAAACTGTAGGGGCTGGTGCGCGGCTTGAACGCGCCGCCGCGAAGCGCGGTGGCTCCGGCGGCCTTGACCGCGCGGGCCGTGGTCAGAATCTGCTCCTCGCTCTCGACCGAACAGGGACCGGCGATGATGCCGACCGTGCCGTTGCCCAAGGTGAGGCTGCCGGCTCGGATGATGGTCGGCTCGCGTTTGACTTCCAGACTGGCGACTTTGTAGGGGGCAAGGATGGGCATCACGGCAGCAACTCCGGGTCCGCTTTCCAGGGATTCCTTGTGGGTTTGGCGGTCATCGCCAACGGCGGCAATGACGGTGCGTTCCGTGCCGACGATCACGTGAGCCTTCAGACCCAGCGACTCAATGCGCCGGACCATGTGCTCGACGTCGCTCTTTTGGGCCTCTTTTTTCATGACGACGATCACGGGAAACTCCAGTGCAAAAACGGTGGTGGTTGGCGTTGGTGTTTTGTCGGTCGCCCCCGGTTTGCCGGAGATCGCCCCGCCTGGCGACAAAAATAAAAGAAGCCCCGAGACTTTTCGCGAGTCTCGGGGCTTCTTTGGTTTGTCGCTTCCTCAGGATGGAATTCTAAATTCCTCCTCCGGCCCCGCGACCCGGCGGGCTAAAGAAGTGCCAAAAGTACACGCCGAAGAGGTCGCTCATGCCGTTATTGTGGCTCGCGGAAGTTTTGATTGCAAGTGTGCCGCGCCGGCCCAATCGCAAAATTCTCACACCGGGGCGCTCGAACAATCGTTACAGACCGACTACCGGGCCGCATAGGGCATGCGGGCCGCCGTCCGGGGGCCCGCCGCGCCCGGCGACTGCGGCAGGACGTCGTTTTGCGGCCGCCCGGGCGTGCCCCCCATCGCGCCGCCCGCTTCGGCCAAAAGTTCACGGTAGGCATGCGTGCTGGCGATCGCGCTGTTGCCCGTGCCCGCTAGCGCAGCGGGTCGCAGATAGCCGACCAACTGCCCGTCGCGCCGCACGCGCTGCACGAGCTGGTTGAGCTCGGGTACCTGCTCCCAGTTCTTGCGAAGGTCGCGGCCGTTGATCGTGACGGCCAACTCGGCGGCGCCGGATTCGATCGACTCGGCGTGATAAAAATTCTGCGTCGAAAGCAGCCGGAAGTACTGGTCGGACTCGGCACGGGGAATGTTCATGGCCCACACTTCATGGATTTCCTCGTGGCCCACCTTAATCGCCGGCTGGCCGGTCTTCAGGGGATTCCAACCGGCGGCCTCGGCCGGATCGACCCGGCCGCTATCGAGCGAAAACGTGACCCGGGCCATATCCGGCAGCCCGCCCGGATGCGGGTATTGGATCACCAGGGTGCCGATCGACTGATCGGCCAACGGGCTGCTGGCGACTTGCTCATAGGCGACGCGCCGGCCGTCGATGCGAATCACGTCGAGCGGCTGCCCCAGCTTGCCGGCGTCCAGGCGATATTCGATGCGCGCCGTATCGTAGAAACCCGCGGACGCATCGCGCGCAAGGGGCGCCCAGGGCAACTGGGGCAGCGACGCACAGGAGCAAAGGCAAAAGGCAGAAGGCAGAAGGCAGAAAAAGGCCAGGATGAGGGACGAAGCAGGAAGGATGAAAAAGCAATGAAGCCGGATCGAGCCAGGCGCAGCGCCGCTGCTCCTTCCTTCTGCCTTCTGCCTTCTGCCTTCTGCCTTCATTGGTACTCTTCCCGCGGCGGATGAAAGACGTCGAGCGCTCGGACCGGCTGGTCCAGCGCCACCACTTTGTGCACGACGCCGCCGGGGATGCGCCACATGGTCCCGGCAGTGACGCGCATCTGGCGGCCTCCGATCGTGAAATCGGCTTCGCCTTCGAGCATCAAACCCATCTGCTCGTGCGGATGGCTATGTTCCTCGACGACCGCGCGCGGCTGCATCTCGACCAGCGAAAGCATCATCTGCTGGCAGCAGGTGGTGTAAATGTCGACGCCCGGAAAAATCCGGTGATGTGCACAATCTTTTTTATCGACGAAGTAGCTGAACATCTTGAATACTCCCCGCGATCGTCAAAGTTTGACAACGGTGCTAGCGTCAAATCGACGGTGCCATGCTCACGCGTGCGTGAGCATGCAGTGCGTGAGCATGCAAGTCCCACAGGAGTCAAATGCCGCTCACTCGGCGGTGCTGGCGCGTTGGGCGGACGCTGCGTGCTTTTCTAGCGCATCGGCGACGCCGGGAATCTGATCGCCGCCGTCGGGAACCGTGATCGACGAGTTTTGGAAATCGTCGCCGATCGGCTCGTAGCGGCCGCCCAATTGCCGGGCCAGAAACGCTTCGGCCACGGCGAAGAAAGCCAGGTTGTTTTCGGGCCGGGCAAAGCCGTGTCCTTCGTCGGGAAAAAGCACGTAGGTCAGCGGAATATTTTTCTTCTTCATCGCCGCCACGATCTGGTCCGATTCCGCCTGTTTGACCCGCGGGTCGTTGGCCCCCTGGCCGATCAAGAGCGGCCGTTGAATCCGGTCGGCGAAATTCAAGGGCGATCGTTCGTTCAGCAGTTTCTTGCCCTCGTCGGTGGTCGGGTCGCCCACGCGGTCCTTGAACATTTGGATCATGGGGGCCCAGTAGGGCGGAATCGTGCTCAAGAGCGTGAACAGGTTCGACGGCCCGACGATGTCGACCCCGCAGGCGAACTTTTCGGGCGTGAACGTAAGCCCCACGAGCGTGGCATAACCGCCGTAGCTTCCGCCCATGATGGCCACGCGCGCCGGATCGGCGATTTTTTCGGCGATGGCCCAATCGACGGCATCCACCAGATCGTCGTGCATCGCGGCGGCCCACTGTTTGTTGCCGGCGTTGGTAAACTCCTTGCCGAAGCCGGTGGAGCCGCGATAGTTGACCGACAGCACGGCGTAAAGGCGGTTGGCCAGCAACTGGTGCAGGGCGTCGTATCCCCAGCCGTCGCGGCCCCACGGTCCGCCGTGAACCAGAAGCACCATCGGCAGCGGTTCCGCGGGCCGGCCGGTGTCGCGCGGGTCGGCCGCCTTGGGAAGCGTCAAGTAGCTGACCAGATCCAAACCGTCGTGCGACTTGATCACCACGGGGTGCATTTTCGCCAGCGGCTGGTCTTCGAGCGCCTTGCGATTGGTGAACAGGAACTCGGCTTTCTTGTTCTCTCGGTCGTAGACGTAATAGCGGATTGGCCCGTCGTCCGGCGCGAATGCCACGATCCACAGCCTGTCGTCGAGCGTGCGGCTGGCCACCTGCAATTCACCCTCGGCGACGGTATCCAGATACTTCAGATCAGCCTCGATGGCCGGATCGAGAATCTGCCACTCGGGGCGTTCGTAGTCGAAGCTCACGGCCTGGATGTTTTTTTCGGTGGGGTGCACGATCAGGGCGCCGATGTCGGCCTTGTCGTTGGCGGCCAACACGGTTTCCTTGCCGCTTTCGAGGTCGATTTCCGCAAGCGCGCTGGTGTTGCGTCCGCGGCTGTCGGTCAGAAAGAGTTTCTTGCCGCTCTTGTCGAAGCGGGATACCGACGTCGTGAGCGTGTCGTCGGGGCCGACTTTCAAAAACTCCTTCCAGCCCGACTCGCCGTCGGGCTCGAAGTACTGAATGCTTCCGTCGGGCAGCATTTTCGAGGCGAAGCGCACCTGATAGTCGTCGTCGATTACAAAGCCGGCGAACTCGGTGTTCTTCTGGAGCAGCTTGCGCTCGCCGGTCGCGACGTTCACGCGGTACAAGTCGTGGTACTGCGGATCGCGGTCGTTGAGGCCGACGATGATTTCGGTTGGAAACCTTTCGCTCACGCCTTCGATTTGCGCGGCGACCTTGTTGAGCGGCGTCAGGTCTTTTGTCTCGAGGCTTTCCAGATCGACGCTGTACACGTGCCAGTCCTCGTCCCCCTTCGTGTCCTGCAGGTACAGCACGTGCCGGTTGTCGTAGGCCCAAAAATAGACGCGGATGCCCCGCTGCTTGTCGTCGGTCACGGGCTTGGCCGCGCTGGGGTCGTCCACCGGCCCGACGAACACGTTGAGCACGCCAGCGCGCGGGGCCAGGTAGCTCAGCTTGCTGCCGTCGTGGCTCAGCCGGGCCGCGGCTTTGTCGGGATTTCCGAACAAGACCTGCCGCGCGATCAGCCCGGTGCCGGCCGCGGGCGCCGTCCCGGCTTGGGGCTGCTCGGCGGGCTTCGCCTCGGAGGGGGCCGGCTCGGCCTTCGGCGGATCGAGCGGCAGCTCGGGTCCTGACTTATTGTCGGGCTCGGCGGCCGCCTCGTCGGCGGCGTCTTTGGCCGGCGCGACTTCGCCGGCCTGCTCGCGCGCAGGACTCACTTCTTCCGGCGCCGGCTGCGAACTCTTCGACTCGCATCCGACCACGCCGAGTGCGCCCAACAGGGCCGCCAGGCCGCAAATTCTTGGGATGGTCATGGGTTTGTCCTTTCGTCCTTGGAGGGGCGGTGCGCAAAATCGCCAATTCGCCGTGCGACGTGTTCAGCTTATCGGTCGGGGCATCAATCGCCAAGCGGCCCGGGGGCGGCTGACGGCCGTCCCGTGCGTCGGATTCGTTGCCGGGGGGCGTGACTTTTGTCCGCTAGCAAGGTGAAATGGGCGTGCCGGGTGCCACTGGGAACCTGTCAGCGCTCATCCAGTGCACGAGGAAACTCGACTGGCGAGACGCCAGTGGCATCAGGCGGCAACCGTCGAACATGCAAGAACTGCCGATCATCACCGGAACTCGCACGGCGTACCAGCCGCTGGTCGTGGTGTTGGCCGCGGCCTGCGCGGGCGTGGTGCTCGATCGATGGCTCGCGTGGCCCGTTTGGTGTTGGTGCCCGGCGGCGCTGGCGGCCTGGATCGCCTGGTGGGCGATCTGGCAAACCGGCCGGTTGCGGTTGGCTGCCGTGCCGCTCGTTGTGAGCGTGGCGGCCACGGGCGCGGCCTGGCACCATTGTCGCTGGTCGCTGTTCGAAAATGACAACGTCGGACTGGTCGCGCCCGAGGTGCCGGGCCCCGCGGCGATCGAGGTTCGCGCCCTCGGCGGACCGCGCCACGTTCCGACGCCGCCGGCCGATGCGCTGCGCGTAATTCCCGTCACCGAGCGGACGCGCCTGGAAATCGAAGTGCTCGCGATTCGCGATCGCGGGACGTGGCGTCGGGCCTCGGGCCGGGCCAGCCTGCTCGTGGGCGGGTATGTGACCGACGTGCGCTGGGGCGACCGGCTGCGCGTCTTTGCGCAGCTCGGCGCCTGGCCGGGTCCGGCAAATCCGGGTGAGTTTGACTTTGCCGCGCAAGCCCGCGCCGAGGGGCGGCTTTGTTCGCTGCAATGTGAATTCCCCGAGTGCATGACCGCGCGCGGACGCCGCCCGCGGTGGAATCCGGCCGGTTTGGTCGATCAACTGCGCACGCGGGGCGACGCGCTGTTGTGGCGCAATCTCGGGCCGGCCCGCTATGGGCTGGCCTCGGCCATGTTTCTGGGTTCGCGCCAGGAGTTGGATCCCGACTTGCGCCAGGCGTTCATCGAAACCGGCACGATTCATCTCTTGGTCGTTTCAGGACTGAACGTCGCGATTCTGGCGAGCTTTCTGTTTGCCATCATGCGGGTGGGATTGGTGAGGCGCTCTTGGTCCTTGGGAATCGTCGCGCTGGCGTGCGTGTTGTACGCCGCCACAACCGACGCGCAGCCGCCGGTGGTGCGGGCCACGGTGATGGTGCTCGTCGTTTGCCTGGGTATGGTGCTCTCGCGGCAGCCGTTGGGATTTAATTCGCTGTCCGCCGCGGGACTCGTGGTGCTGGCGATCAGTCCGGCGGAACTTTTTCAGGCCGGCACGCAGCTCTCGTTCCTCTCGGTGGGCGTGCTGGCATTCATGGCCGCGCGACCGAACGGAGTGCCAAATCGCGACCCGCTCGATCGGCTGATCGCGCGTACGCGGCCGCGGCCGACGCGCGTCGCGCGCTGGTTTGTCCGCCGGTTGTGGCGGATGATGCTGGCCACGGCGATGATCTGGCTGGTGATCTGCCCGCTGGTGATGGCCCGGTTTCACCTGGTCTCGCCGGCAGCTTTCGTGTTGGCGCCGGTTTTGGCGGTGCCGGTCACGTTGGCCATGGCGCTGGGTTTCGGCATTTTTCTGTTCGGCTGGCTCGCGCCGCCGGTGGGAACCGTTCTCGGCGCGGCGTGCGACGGCAACCTGGCGCTGCTGCAATCGTGCGTCGAAACGGCGCGCCATTGCCCGGGCAGTCATTTCTGGGTCAGCGGGCCTGGGAATTGGTGGTTGCTCGGGTTTTACGGCGCGCTTGGGTGCTGGGCGCTGGCGCCGCGCTTCCGGCCGTCGCGCCGCTGGTGCCTGGCGCTTTTGGCCGGTTGGGTGGCGTTGGGCCTGTTGATTTCGCTGGCCCGGTCGCCGCGTGCGGATCGGCTGGAGTGCACGTTCCTCGCGGTCGGGCATGGGACGGCCGTGGTGGTCGAGCTGCCCGGCGGCCAGACGCTATTGTACGACGCCGGACGGCTCGGCTCGCCGGTGACGGGGGCCCGCATTGTTTCCGGCTTTTTGTGGTCGCGCGGCATCACGCATCTGGACGCGATCGTCATCTCGCACGCCGATGCCGATCACTACAACGCCGTGCCGGCCCTGTTGGAACAATTCTCCGTCGGCGCCGTGTACGTTTCGCCGGTGATGTTCGAGGAGCGCAGCCGCGCGCTGGCGGCGCTCGGCGCGGCGATCGCCGATTCGGGAGTTCCGCTGCGCGCGGTGTGGAGCGGCGACCGGCTAAGCGGCACGGGCGAGGCGCGGCTCGAAGTGCTGCACCCTCCGCGGCGCGGCGTGTTGGGCAGCGACAACGCCAACAGCATCGTGCTGGCGATCGAATACGACGGTCGCCGGCTGCTGTTGACCGGCGACTTGGAGTCGCCCGGATTGGACGACGTCGTGGCCGAATTGCCGTACGACTGCGACGTGGTCATGGCGCCGCATCACGGCAGCGCCTCGAGCGACCCGCCGGGTTTTGCCGATTGGAGCAAGCCCGAGTGGACCATCGTCAGCGGCGGAGCGTCCGATCGCTTGCCGGCGGTGCAAGCCGCGTATCAGGCGCGCGGCAGCCGCGTGCTGCACACGGCCGATTGCGGCGCGGTGCGCGTGTCGATTGCCGGCGGCCGGGTGTCGGTCGACTGCTGGCGCGGGAATCGATAGCGGTGGCAAACTGCGGCATGCTGAACCTGCTGCTCATCCCTCGATGGAGAGTGCGTCAGTGGGTACAATACAAAGGGTTCCGGCACCGGTTTCCTGACTGCTTCGAGGAAGATAGTAATGGCGTTGAACATTGACGAACTTCGCTCTCTGCCGGTGGCGGAAAAGCTCCGGCTTGTGGAGTTGCTCTGGGATGAACTGGGGGCGGCCGACGTGGAGATCCCCCTTCCCGACTGGGTTGACAAAGAGGCCGCCCGCCGCCGTGACGAGATGCTGCAAGATCCGAAGTTGGGTTTGAGCCACGACGAAGCGTGGCAACGGATCAAACGCCGCAATGGATAGACGGCTGCGGTATCATCCGTTGTTCGACTGCGACGTTCGCGAAGCCGCCGCTTGGTACGATCGTCGCTCATCGGGACTCGGCGAAATCTTCACGAACCAGGTTGAATCGCGTATCGCTGACGTGATCGGCGATCCGAACCGCTTTGCCCGAACGCCAACGGGTTGTCGATACGTTCGTATCCCCCGTTTTCCTTACATCGTCCTTTTTGAAGTCGCGGATGATGAGGTTATCTTTCTCGGTGTCATGCACACAGCACGCTCCGTGGAAAAATGGCGAGAACGGGAAACCGACGACTGACTTAGTTGGCAACTTTAGTCCAGTAGATATCAATGCGAGCCATTGACGCCACACGTTTGTACTTCGACCGCGCGGCCGATCACATGGATCTGGGCGAAAACATGCGGCAATTGATGCTGACGGCCAAGCGCGAAGTCTCGGTGCAGATCGCCATCGAGCTGGACAACGGAGAAATCGCCACCTACATCGGGTATCGGGTCCAGCACGACGACGCCCGGGGCCCGATGAAAGGCGGGCTGCGCTATCATCCCGAGATCGACCTCGGCGAAGTCCGCTCGCTGGCCGCGCTGATGACCTGGAAGACGGCGGTGGTGGACCTGCCGTTCGGCGGAGCCAAGGGAGGCGTGGCCATCGATCCCTCGAAGTTGACGCGGCCGGAATTGCAGCGCGTCACGCGCAAGTTCATCGACGGCATTCACGACGTCATTGGGCCCGACGTCGACATTCCGGCCCCCGACATGGGCACCAACGCCGAAGTCATGGCCTGGATCATGAATCAGTACCAGAAGTATCACGGCTTCAATCCCGGCTGCGTGACCGGCAAGCCGGTGGAACTTCACGGAATCCCCGGCCGCGAGGAAGCCACCGGGCGCGGCGTCGGGATTCTGGCCTATAAGATGCTCAGCCGGCTGGGACGCAAGCCGGCGCAAACGCGCGTGGCGCTGCAGGGTTTTGGCAACGTCGGCTCGCATGCCGCCAAGTTCGTGCATGAAGCGGAGCTCAAGATCGTAGCCGTAAGCGACATGAGCGGCGGATATTATCGGCCCGAGGGCCTCGATGTTCCCAAACTGCTGCAGCACGCCCGCGAGCATCACGATCACGGTTCGCTGCGAGGCTTCAAGGAGGCCGAACGGATTTCCAACGAAGAGCTGCTGGAGCTGGATGTCGAGCTGCTGATCCCCGCGGCGCTGGGGGGCGTGATCACCGCCGAAAACGCGCCGCGCGTGAAGGCGCCCCTGATCATCGAGGCCGCCAACCAGCCGGTGTGGCCCGACGCCGATCAGATCTTCGACGAGCGGGGAACGGTCGTGCTGCCCGACATTCTGGCCAATGCCGGCGGCGTGACGGTCAGTTACTTCGAATGGGTGCAAAACCGCCAGCACTATTCCTGGGGACTCAACCGCGTGCGGCAGGAGCTGGACCGCGTGTTGGCCGACAGCTTTGAGCGCGTGTGGACGCTGGCCAACGAGCGCAAAGTCAGCCTGCGGACCGCCGCCTACATTCTGGGGATCGGCCGCGTCGGCCGGGCCACGATGTTGGGCGGCATTACCTAAGCGGCCGTTGAAAAATGGGACTGGCTCCGAGCCGTTTACGGTATGTCCCCAGAATAAAAGGTGATCGCGAGGTGCCTGTCCCAATTTTTCAACACGCTGCTAAGCGGCGACGTCACGCGTACGTGATCCCTTTGCCGGCCGGCACCTTGGTGCGCGGGGCCTGGCTCGCCACTTCGGCCAGGATTTCACAGGCCCGCCGCGTGTCGGCTTCGTCCACGTCGAGATGCGCGACGGCGCGGACTTGCTGCGCTCCGATGGCCAGCATAAACAACCCGCGGGCTTTGAGCTTTTCGCAGAATTCGGCGGCGGTGCCCAGCGCCGGGTCGACGCGGAAAATGACGATGTTCGTGTCGACCGAGTCGCCCAGTAGCTCCAATCCGCGAATGCCGCGGGCCGCGTCGCCCAAACGCCTGGCGTTGGCGTGATCGTCGGCCAGACGGTCGATGTGATGTTCCAGGGCATAGAGCGCGGCGGCGGCGATGACGCCGGCCTGCCGCATGCCGCCGCCGAAAAGTTTGCGGGCCCGGCGCGCCTTCCGGATCAAATCCTTGGGACCGGCCAATGCCGAGCCGACCGGAGCGCCGAGCCCCTTGCTGAAGCAGACGCTGACCGTATCGAAGTTTTGCGACCAGCGCTTGGCCTCGATGCCGGTGGCCACCACGGCGTTGAACAGCCGCGCGCCGTCGAGATGCGTGACCAGTCCGCTGGTATGCGCCCAGTTGCAAATCGATTCGACGATTTCGTACGGCTGGATGCGGCCCGCGCCGCGGTTGTGGGTGTTTTCCAGGCACACCAGCCGCGTGCGCAGCAGGTGCTCGTTGTCGCCGCGGATCAATCCGGTGAGTTGTTCCAGCCGCATGACTCCGGTTTGCCCTTCGACGGTGCGGGCGGCGATGCCGCTGAGCTGGGCATACGCCCCCTGCTCGTAGTTGTAGATGTGGCAGCCGGCCTCGCAGATGAACTCGTCGCCGGGAACGCAGTGGACGCGCACGCCTAGCTGATTCGACATGGAGCCCGACGGGACATAAAGGGCGGCTTCTTTGCCCAGCATTTCGGCGACGCGGTCTTGCAGGGCATGAACCGAAGGATCCTCGTCGAACACGTCGTCGCCCACTTCGGCATTGGCCATGGCAGCCCGCATGCCCTTGGTGGGTTTAGTCAGAGTGTCGCTGCGCAAATCGAGCACTTTGTCGAGCATCGCGGGCGGCTCCTTGCTTCGTGGCGGGGCTTTTCCCCGCCTGGGCTATCAGCCAGAATGGATATTTCGGCGCGAACGATCCGCCGATGAATAAATCGTAACCGTCCCCATAGCGCCTGACCAGTGGTCGAAATGCCGGCCCGAAGCGCAGGCGAGCGTCTTCGACGAAGCCGAGTGTGTGGGCATAACCCTTGCGTGCGCTTAGTGTCCGGCTGGCGAGTCATGAACTCCAAATCGCTTACCATTCGCCAAATCGACAGCCGTTCGAGCGATGCACGAACGGCGTTGGCCGCATTGCGCGAGGCGCTCGGTCCGCGCGGCAGCATTGTCAGCCCGGCCGGGCGGCGCCGCACGAAAGACGTTTTTGGCGAGGAGCTCACGCCGCAGGAAGTCGTCGAGCGGATTTGCCGCGACGTGCGCGAGAAGGGAATTTCGGCCGTGCTCGACTACTCGGCGCGGATCGACAAGGCGGATCTGACGGCCGAAACGATCCGCGTCCCGGCGTCCGAATTGGAGAGAGCGCACTGGCAGGCCGAGCCGGCGTTTCTGGAGACGATCCGCCGCGTTCGCGACAACATTCTCGAATTCCAGCAAGCACTCGTGCCCCAGGACGTGCGGATCGAATGGCCGCACGGCGGCTACCTGGCTCAGCGCTATTTGCCGCTTGACCGCGTGGGCATTTGCGTGCCCGGCGGCGCGGCGGCGTATCCTTCGACGGTGCTGATGACGGCCGTGCCCGCGCGCGCGGCCGGAGTCGAGGAATTGGCGGTCGTCGCGCCGCCCACGCAATTTGGCGCGTACAACGACGACCTGCTGGCGACTTGCCACGAGCTGGGCATCGGCGAAGTGTATCGCGTCGGCGGGGCGCAGGGCGTGGCGGCGCTGGCTTACGGCGTCGAGGGGATTCGCAAGGTCGACAAGATCGTGGGGCCGGGCAACTTGTTCGTGGCGCTGGCCAAGAAAAACGTATTCGGCGAGGTGGACATCGATTCGATCGCGGGCCCCAGCGAAGTGGTCGTGATCGCCGACGAATCGACGCGCCCCGATTTCGCCGCCGCCGATTTGATCGCGCAGGCCGAGCACGCGCCGGGCGCAAGCATCCTGATCACCTGGAGCGAAAAGGTGCTCGCAGCGACGGCCGCCCAACTGGAAACGCAAACGGCGCATCTCGAACGGGGCGATCTGGCCCGGCAAAGCCTGGAACAATTTGGGGCCTTGGTGTTGGTGGCCGACGCCAAGGAAGCCGCGGCGCTGGCCGATGAAATCGCGCCTGAGCACTTGCACATCGCGACCGTGCGGCCCGAGGAATTGTTGGCCGACATTCGTCACGCCGGCGCCGTGTTTCTGGGCGCTTACAGCCCGGTGGCCGTGGGGGATTATGCGGCCGGCCCGTCGCACGTGCTGCCTACCGGCGGCACGGCCCGATTCGCCAGCGGACTATCGGCCCGCGACTTTGTGCGCAGCCACAGCGTCATTTGCTGCTCGCGCGAAGAATTGGCGGCTTTGGCCGACGACGTGCGCGTGATGGCCGACAAGGAAGGGCTGTCGGCGCATCGGGCCAGCGTCGATGTGCGATTTGCAAGTGAACCACGCGGCGGCAAAGAGGGTCGTAAGCACTAGGATCATTGAGACCCCGGCGTTGCCGGGAATTTTTACCGCGGCGGGTGTCGCCGTCGCCGTTGCCTTGCCAGGCAGTGCCGACAGGCACGGGTGGACAAGCCACCCGTGGCACCAGGATGTTGACAAAGAAACTTCAGCAACGCATGTCCTACTTTCGTCCCGAAATTGAGCAGATGGCCGGCTACGTGCCCGGCGAACAGCCGCCAGGCGGCAAGTTCATCAAGCTCAACACGAACGAAAACCCCTATCCGCCTTCGCCCGTGGTGAGCCGCGCGATCGGCGCGGTGCTCGAGCGGGGACTGGCGCGCTATCCCGATCCGATGGCGAGCGCGTTTCGCCGCCGGGCCGGCGACGTGCTGGGCGTGGACCCCGATTGGATTTTGTGCGGCAACGGCAGCGACGACATTTTGACGATCGTGACGCGGGCCCTGGTGGGAGAGCGCAAGTGGCTGCGCATGCCTTACCCGAGCTACATTCTCTACAAGACGCTCGCGCACTTGCAGGGAGCCGGAGCCGAGGAAGTTTTTTTTGAGCCCGACTGGTCGCTGCCGGATAAGTTCGGCGCGCCCATTGACGATTTGAAGCTCGTCTACCTGCCCAATCCCAACAGTCCGTCGGGCACGCTGGTTCCGCCCCAGCGCGTGCTGGAATTGGCCGAACGGCTGGAGTGCCCCATTTTGGTCGACGAGGCCTACGTCGATTTTTCCCGGACGAACTGCCTGGCGCTGGTGGCGGGAAACGAAAAGATCATGGTCTCGCGGTCGCTCTCCAAGTCGTATGCGCTGGCGGGATTGCGGTTCGGATTCCTCGTTGCCCAGCCGCACTTGATCGAGCAATTGGTCAAGGTCAAGGATTCGTACAACGTCGACTCGCTGGCGATTGCCGGAGCCACGGCCGCCATCGACGACCAGTCATGGCTGGCGGAGAACGGCGCCAAAATCATCGGCACGCGCGGGCGGCTGGCCGCGGGCATGCGCGAGCTGGGGTTCGCCACCGTCGATTCCGAGGCCAATTTCGTGTGGAACCCGCACCCGGAAATTCCGCTAAAACCGCTTTTCGAGAAATTGAAGGCGCGCCAGATCCTGGTGCGATACATGGATTATTCGGGCTGGGGGGACGGGCTGAGGATTTCGGTCGGCACCGACGACCAAATCGACGCCTGCCTGACCACGCTCAAGTCGATCATTTAACAAAGGCAGAAGGATGAAAAGCTTTTGGTGCCTTCGTCCTTCTGCCTTCATCCTTCTGCCTTCTGCCTTATCCCTATGTCCCGCACCGCTCACATCCAGCGCAAAACTTCCGAGACCGACGTTGATCTCGAATTGAACCTCGACGGGTCGGGCCAGTCGATCGTCGACACGGGCGTCGGTTTTTTGGATCACATGCTGGCGCTCGTGGCCAGGCACGGCGCGCTGGACTTGAACGTCAAGGCGGTCGGCGATTTGCACGTCGACCAGCATCACACGGTCGAGGACGTGGGCATCTGCTTCGGACAGGCGCTCAAGCAAGCCTTGGGCGACAAGTCGGGCATTCGCCGCTACGGCCACTTTACGCTGCCGATGGAAGAGACGCTGGCCACCGCCGCGATCGACCTGAGCGGGCGGTTTTACCTGGTGTTTCAGGCCAACTTTCCGACGGCGACGATCGGACAGTTCGACAGCCAGTTGGTGGAGGACTTTTGGCACGCGGTCGCCGCCAACGCGCTTGTAAACCTGCACGTGATCGTGCACCACGGCCGCAACAGCCACCACATCAGCGAAGCGATTTTCAAGGCGACCGCCCGCGCCCTGCGGATGGCCGTCGAGCACGATCCCCGCTCAAGCGGCGTGCCGAGCACGAAGGGCACGCTGACAAATTGAAGTCCGCTCACGCCGAAAATGGTTAGCGGCGCGCGAACGAGAATCACTCGTTGACGTACGTTTCGAGAAACCGCGCCAGCCGGTGAAAATCGGAGTTTGGGTCGACGTAGCGGACCACCGTGACGAGCGTGTCGGGGTCGATCAGCTTTTCGAACGGCACGTAGTTCAAGTCGAGCTGGCCCGAGACCGAAACCATGACGCCGTCGAGCCGCTCTTCGACCAAAGCCCGATAGCCGCCGACGCCGAGTTGGCTGCCCAACATCACGTCGAACGCGTGCGGCTTGGCGCAGCGGGCCTCGTATCCGAGCTGCAGCCCCTTGACGCGGCGCTGGCGGCCGGTTTGGGCTTGGTATTCCTCGGCCACCAGGCTGGAGAACATGCGGCTGAGATTGAGCTGCGAGACGGCGATGTGGCCGTGTTCGTCGCGCGACACGCCCTCCAGGTAACTCATCGGCAAGTATTCAGCCAGCCCTTCGGCCATGACAATGACGCCGAACTCCTTGCCCTCGGCCTCGCGGGCCCGCATGGTTTTGACGATCCGCTTGACGACTTCCTCGACGTTCATGATCTGCCGCGTACGGCGCTCGCCGGAGTCGGGGTCGACCGCTTCCTCGGTGCCGCGGTATTTGGCGGTGACGTCCTCGACGCTGATCACGAGACTCGCTTCGCCGGCGATGGCCGCGCCGTAAGCCAGCCAGCCGGCGCTGCGGCCCATGGTTTCGGTGAGAAAATAAGCGCGGCTGGCTTCGGCGTCGGCCAGCAGGCTGCGAACTTCGGCGGCCAGCGTGTCGACGGCCGTGAAGTAGCCGAACGTAAAGTCGATGCCCAGGTAGTCGTTGTCGATCGTCTTGGGCAGGTGCACGACCGGAATGCGCGGTCCCGGCGCGAGGCGGTCCTGAAACATCTTGAACTTGTTGGCCGTCTTGAGCGTATCGTCGCCGCCGATCGAAATCAGCGCGTCGACTTCCAGGCTTCGCAGGGCGTCATACACGGTCCGCAAGGGGGCCACGCGCGCCGGATCGCCGAAATGCGACGGGTGCGAGACCTCGCGGCCGGGATTGGCGCGGGCGGTGCCGATCAGGATGCCTTGCGAATTGCGCGTGCGGCGCAGCACGCTTTGATTCAATTCGATGTAGTCGCGTCCCCGCTCCAGGGGCCGGCTTTGGCCGAATTCGACGAGCCGCGAGTAGCCGTTCATGATGCCGACCACTTGCATGTCGTTGCGCAAGAACGAATTGGCGGCCGTCGAGATCACGGCGTTGGCCGCCGGCGCCGGTCCGCCGGCAAACAAGATCGCCGCCCGACGGATCGGCGTTTCGACTTTAGGGGGTCGGGATAGTGTCATGGCAATGTTTGAAAGGATGAAGGATGAAGGATGAAGGATGAAGGCAGAAGGAAAAACGACGATCCATCCCGCCACCTCACACTTCAACCGACCACCGCGTCAGCGATCGTCCTTCCGCCTTCATCCTTTATCTTTCCTTCCTTCTGACTTCATCCTTCATCCTTCTGCCTTCATCCTTCTCTTCTATTGTGCTAATCCGCTGCGTTCGACGAAAGTGGTGTCGACGCGACCTTCGGCGAAGGCCGCATGGCCGAGAATCTCGCGGTGCAGCGAAACCGTGGTTGGGATGCCTTCGATCCGCAGCTCGTCCAAGGCCCGCAGCATGGCGTCGATCGCCTCGCGACGCGTCGGCTGGTGGACAATCAATTTGCCGATCAGCGAATCGTAGTGCGGCGAAACCACGTAGCCCGTGTGAGCGTGCGAATCGAAGCGCACGCCGAATCCGCCGGGCACCATCATCCGCTCGATCTTGCCGGGGCAAGGCTGGAAGTTCCGCTTGGGATCCTCGGCATTGATCCGGCACTCGATCGCGGCGCCGCGGGCCACGATGTCCGACTGGCCAAACGGCAAACGCTCGCCCGAGGCAATGCGAATCTGCGCCTTGATCAAATCGATGCCGGTGACCATCTCGGTGACCGGGTGCTCGACCTGGATGCGGGCGTTGACTTCGATGAAGTAGAAATGCCCGTCCGAGTCGACGATAAACTCGACGGTTCCGGCGTTGGTGTATTCGGCCGACTTCACGAGCCGCACCGCCGCCTCGCACATCGCCACGCGCGTTTCCTGCGCGAGCCGCGGCGAGGGGCTTTCTTCGATCAGTTTCTGGTGCCGCCGCTGGGTGGAGCAGTCGCGCTCCCAAAGGTGTACGACGTTGCCGTGATGATCGGCCAGCACCTGCACTTCGACGTGGCGCGGACGCTCGATGAGTTTTTCCAGATAGATGCTGCCGTCGCCAAAGGCGCTTTCGGCCTCGGCGCGGGCTTGTTGCAGCGCGACCTTCAGCGCCAGATCGTTCAGCGCCACCCGCATGCCGCGCCCGCCCCCTCCGGCCGACGCCTTGACCAGCACCGGAAAGCCGATCTCGTGGGCGACGTGCACCGCCTCGCCGTCGTCGCCGACCAGTCCGGCGCTGCCCGGCACGACGGGCACGTCGGCGTCGCGGGCCAGCTTACGGGCGGTGTTCTTATCGCCAAGGCGGCCCATGGCCTCGGGCGCGGGACCGATGAAGTCGATTTTGCAACTGCGGCAGATTTCCGCGAAGTGGGCGTTTTCGGACAGGAAACCGTAGCCGGGGTGGATCGCCTGCACGTTGCCGATTTCGGCGGCGCTGATCACGCGGTCGATCTTGCGGTAGCTGTCGGCGCCGCGGGCCGGCCCCACGCAATAGGCCTCGTCGGCCAATTCCAGATACGCCGCGCCGCGGTCGGCCTCGCTGAAGATCGCCACCGTCTCGACGCCCAACTCCCGGCAGGCACGAATAATGCGCAGCGCAATTTCGCCGCGATTGGCGACCAGGATTCTCTTGTACATCGAAATACTCGACTTTTGGTTCAAAGCTCCCGGGAGAGAGGTCGATCGGTTCGGGCTAAGGTCGGCTCCGCACGCGTGCGCTGAAATAAAGGGGACAGGCACGAGCGAGCGCTTGTCCCACTTGAACGAGCCGTGTGCTCGGAGCCAGTCCCCTTTATTTCTCCTACTTGTGGGGATCGACCTTGAACAGCGGCTGGCCGAATTCCACCGGCTCGCCGTTGTCGACCAGCACGGCCACGATCTGGCCCGAGGTTTCAGCCGGAATCTCGTTGAAGACCTTCATGGCCTCGATGACGCAGACCGTCGTGGTCGGGTCGACGTGATCGCCCACTTTCACGAATGGCGGCGCATCGGGGCTCGGCGAGGTGTAGTGCGTTCCGATCATCGGGCTTTTGATCAGGACCAGGTTCGCCTCCGCCTGGGCATTGGCGGCCAGCGCCTCGGCAGAGCCGCCCGACGGGGCCGGATTGCCGGCCGCCGCGCGCTGCGGTGAGTTGGTGACAACCGGCTCGAAGCCTTTGCGCAAGCGAATGCGCTGATCGGACTGCCGCAAGTCGATTTCCGACAGCTCGTGCTCGTTCATCAGCTCCACGAGCCGGCGAATTCGCTTCACGTCAAAGATATCACCCTGATTCGAGGAAGAGCCCGCCATCATGTGCGTCTCCAGAATTCTGCTACTCGCGAGCCGCCCGTGCCCGGGACTGGCCAAGGGACCGATTGCACGGCGTTATCCAATGATGGCGTCTTCCCACTGCTTGCCCACCGTGGTGAGAATCTCGCAACCGGTTTTGGTCACCAGCACGTCGTCCTCGATGCGGACGCCGCCCCAACCGGGCAGGTAGATTCCCGGCTCGACCGTCACGACCATGCCCGGTTCGAGCTTGCGATGCTGGTTGGCGGCAAGTCGCGGGCCTTCGTGAATCTCCAGGCCGATGCCGTGTCCGAGGCCGTGCCCGAAGTTTCGCCCAAAGCCGGCTTTGGCGATCGATTCTCGGGCCACCTGGTCCACTTCGTGACCGGTGAGCCCGGGGCGAATCGCGGCGATGGCCTGCTCTTGCGCCGACAACACAACTCTATATATCCGTTCGAGTTTGGGCGAGATTTTACCGGTCACTAAGACCCGCGTCAAGTCGCTCATGTACCGCCCACCGTTTGCGCCCCAGTCGACCAGCACGAAGTCGTCGGCGCCGATTCTCTGGCCGGTCGGCCGGGCATGCGGCAACGCCGCGCGGGCGCCGACGGCCACGATCGACGGAAAACTGCAGCCCTTGCCGCCAAACAGGCGGATGTTGTTCTCCAGCTCATCGGCCACCTCCTTTTCGGTGCGCTCCGGCCGCAGCGACGCCCTCAAAATGCCGAACGCCCGTTCGGCAAACCAAATGGCGCGGCGAATCTCGGCCACTTCGTCCTTGTCTTTGACGAGCCGCAGACTCTCGACTAGCTCCGTGGTGCTGGCAAGCTCAGTCTTGGGCAGGGCCCCGGCGATCTCGTCGCGCACGGCCACGGTCATCGACGTCCCCTCGATGCCCAGCTTTGCGATGCGCGCCTGCCTGGCGATCTCAGCCAGCCGTTCGACCATGCCCACGCCGGGCGGGCGAATCGAGGCCTCCAGCCCGGGGCATTCCTCGTCGATCTGGGTCGTGTAGCGCGGATCGCTGACGACCACCTCGCCTTTGCCGAGCACGAGCAGATAACTGTCGTCGCCGGAAAAGCCCGTCAGATAGGCGACGTTCGTAAAGTTGGTCACCAGCAGCGCATCGAGCCCGAGCTTGCGAAACTGGCGGCGCAGCTTGTCCCGGCGTGCGGCGTATTGGCTCATGAAGACGTGGGCTTTCTGGGCTCTCTCGCGGCGTTTCCCAGACCCTTTGCTAACATTGGCCGGGATTTCTGGCAAGTCGGAAACCCCGGCGGCGAGCGAATCCGAGAGGGCCGGGCGGAACGCCCCGGTCGCATGCCCGTTGGGGCGGCGGTAGTATTAAAAGGATGAACTCCCGGCGGCTTGAACAACTGGCCCGGCAGCTACTCGACGGCACCTTGGTGCTGGACGAGTTCATGCTAGCGGCTTCACAGCCGGCCACGGCCGATCTGGACGAAGCGCAAATCGACCTGGATCGCGCGCGGCGCTGCGGCTTTCCGGAGGTCGTCTTTGGCGAGGGCAAGACGGTCGCCACGCTGGAAAAGATCTTCGCGCGCCTGATCGCCGCGCGGGTCGACGTGCTGGCGACTCGCATTTCGGCCGACAAGGCCGCCGAGCTGGCGGCCAGATTTCCCGCCGCCCGCTACAACCCCGTGGCCAGGACCCTGCGGATTCCGCTGGAAGGTGCGGACGGCGACGCCCCTGGCCGCAAGGGACGCGTGGCGGTGGTGACGGCCGGCACCGGCGACGTGCCGGTGGCCGAGGAAGCCCGCGAGACACTCGCCTGGATGGGCGTCGACGTGACCATGATCTTCGACGTCGGCGTGGCCGGGCCGCAACGCCTGACCGAAAACTTGAACAAGTTGGAGCACGCAGACGCGGTGGTGGTGATCGCCGGCATGGAAGGCGCGCTGCCGAGCGTCGTGGGCGGACACGTTGCCTG
>JBBDNV010000044.1:0-35810 GCA_040877415.1 Pirellulales bacterium | reverse complement strand
GCATCACGAAGATGATCAGCGCGATTTGCAGGCCCTGGTTTTCGCGAGCGGCCATCGGGGGTTGCTCCACGGGAAAATGGCGCCAGCGCGCACTGGCCGGCTGGCAGGCGCGCCGGTGAGGTCTATAGTCTCTGTTCCACAAGCGCGACGAAGCGCGTCGGGCCCCGGTTACAGACTTGAAAGGCCGCGACGGCGAAACGTCATAACCCCATTCTAAATAGCCACTTTTTGAGTGTCAAACCGGGCGGAATTCCCCGGCCGCACCGGCTACAGAGGGTTCGGCTCGTCGTCGCCCGGGTCCTTGGAATGCTGGCGAATTGTGTCGCGCAATCGGGCGGCGTCCTCGAAGCGTTCCTCGCTGACGGCCAGTTCGAGTTCGGACTGGAGGCGGGCCAGGGGATGGTACGGTTCCTCGCGCAGGTGGCCCGACGTTTTGGCCGTGATTTCCTCGCGCCAGCGCAGCAAGTACTCCAACTCGCTGCAATTCTCCGCATTTTGCAACTGGTCGTACTCGCGCAGGAAACCGCGGATGCCCTCGATCGCGGCGTCGACGGCGCCCAGCGCGGCACGATAGTCGCGCAAGCCCACCAGCGGCGTGGCGACCGCGCGCGCGTGCATCATGGTGACGTACGGCCGCCACTGATCGAACTGCAGCTTGTCCTTCGTGTGCCGGGCATACTTGCGCACGAAGGCGAACAGCCGCAGATTGCGATTCGTATCCCGGGCACAAAGCTCATAGCGTTCCAGGTGCCAGAAGCTGATATAGCGGTGGTAGTACTGCACGCCTTCGCGCAGCAGCCGCTGACAATCTTCGGTCTCCAGCAAAAAGGGGTTCCCGTCGGAATTGTCGGGCCCGTGCTTTTGCTGCTGGCGCTCGTAGAATTCGAGCCACGAGGCGCTTCCCCCGGCCCGCTTTCCGTCGGGGCGGCCGTCGAACTCCATCTGCAACAGGCCCAAGTCGAGACGCAACTGGATCCGATCGCGGCCGTCGTCTCCCTTGACGATGCGGACCGAGATGCGCTCGGGGTCGTAGTCCCAACCTTCGAGTGTTTTCGAGATGTCTTTGGACACGCGTCGTCCCAAACCGGCCAAGGGGTCTTGCGGTCGCCAACGTGCCCGTTCAGTTTATCCAACACCCGGCCATTGAGGGAGTGCAGACTGCGCAGGCGACCTCGGCCCGCGCTGCGAGCAAGCTTCACGGCGGCCCAGAGGAATGGACGGCGGCGGAAACGCCACAGTCGGCTACTCGCTCGCCTCGCGCAACACGGGTTCCATCATTTTCGTGTTGCGCTCGACTGCCAGCACGATCGTCCGCTGCTCGGCGCCGTTGGCGGCGCTGGCGACGACGGGAATGACCTGGCGCTGGTTGGGCAGGCTCATGCGCACGGTGAACGTGCCGTCGGGCCGGATTCTGACCGGCTCGCCGCGAAGGCTCACGTGCGAATCGGGGTTGGTCACGCCGTATACGATGATTTCCGCGTCGACCTCGAACCTGAATTTCTGGTGCGTCGCCATCAGCCCCGCGGTGCCCGCCCCATAGCGCGTCACCATTGGAGAGCCCATCGGACGGCGCAGGCGCTCTTCGAACAGCTCTTGCAATTCGAGGCTGTTATTGTCGGGCGAATAGCCGCCGCTCATGGCGTAGATCTTGTCGAAATTTTCGGCCACGTCGGTCCAGTTTTCGTCGATCGCGTCGCTTGCGCCCGGTTCGGGGGTCGTGACGACGTTGCTGCGCACCAGCGGATAGAACCGGCCCGCGCTTCCGACGTAGCCCAGTTCCAGCCGGTAGCTGGCCGGCGATTTGTCGACGTGGACGTACCAGTTGCTCACGCCGCCGTGAACTTCGATGTCGCGCACCACGCGCTCGCTGGCGCTGGTGGTTGCGCCGCCCTGGACCTCGAGCAATCGCAGATACGGGCGCGCCGTGTGCCAGTCCTGGCTCATCGCCGCCTCGATGCGTTCCACGCTGTGACGCTTGATTTCCCAATAGGCGTGCAGCCAGTAGGGGTCGCGCACCATGACCACGATCCGCTCCTTGATGCGGCTCTTGGAATTGCCGGCTTCGGAGGAGAGGTTTTTGAAGCGTTCGAGCTTGGCTCGGACCTGGCTGATGTGGCGCTGGACGCGGCCGTTGGATTTTCCCGATTCTGGTCGGCTGACGGATTTGGATTGCGACAAGGGGTGGGGCGGCGTGGCCGACTTTTTCGAGCCGGTGGGCGGCAACTTGGGCTTGGCGGCCAAGAGCAGGGCTTTGACCAACTGGTCCTTCCGCATGCTGTGCCAGCCGCGAACGCCTCCGCGTTTTGCCATCTGGGCCAAGTCTTTATGGGAGTAAGACTTGAGAGAAGCTGAGGTCATCAATGGACTTACCTCCGCGTTCGCCCGCGCCCGCGTTTCTCGTAAACGCAAGGCAGGCAGGAAGTCGTGGTTTGAGCGTCGTCCGTGACTGGAATAAACGCTCGAACCCTCTCGGGCAGTCCATAGCCGCATGAGGTGACACAACTGCCTGCAGCCACTTGGGCTACAGGCGAGCGTGTCAAATTGAGGAAACCATCAGCGGTTGCGGCGAGAGCGTGCTGAACTTTCCCTGCAATGAGCCGGGGCCTTGGGGGCCGGCCGCGCGGCCAAAATTGCACTCAGCCCACTCCGCCAGGTGGGGCACTTGTCGTAGGCCATAAAGGCCGAACAGAGCACATCAACCTCCGATTGGTAAGTTTACTCAAAACGCTGCGAAAACGCAACGCCCCCCCGTTTGGATGAATCATCGCGGAACCTATACGGCTATTGGGTTTACGTGGAATTCCAAAAATGCGATTTGTCCCCTCGATGGGCCCGAGCCGGACGAACCAGCCGCGGAGCGAGCGAGATGACCGACCGTGTAGCGCTTGCACGATTTGAAAACGACCGGTCGCCGGGCGCCGAGTGCGTTTGGTAACGCGTTTGACAACGGGGGCTTATGGCTGGATAATGACTTTGTGAAAAAAAACACGAATTTGCCCCGAGGGCCGTTGACCCCTAAAGAGCCTTCGATTAGATTGGCCAGCCTTACGGAACCGTAAGAATTTCGGGTTCACCGGGCTCTTGCGGGCTCAACGGTTCGGAGGGCGAGCTTTCACCCGGGTCGCTTCAATCGGCGAGAGTCGCGAACGTGGCAGAGCCCTCAGACGACCGGTCGCCGATGGCCATCGCCTTGGAATGGTCGGCCACCATCATGACCATTTCCGCCGAAATGGTCGTGCCAGGCTTGCTCGGCTATTGGCTTGATCAGCGGCTTGGGACACGCGTCTTGTTTCTGCTCGTTGGATTTGCGGTCGGGGGCACGCTGGCGACACTGGCGCTTGTGCGCATCGCCAAGAAGCGAACCGGCGTGTAGCAGCGGACAAACTCATGTCGGGCAGTCAAAAAAGTGCGCTTCGCGATCACCTCTCTCGCCTCGGCATTCTGGCTCAAGCCGGACTGGTCGCGGGCGTCCTGTTTATCGTTTGGCTGCCGGTTGCTTCGGTGGCATACGCCATCTCGGGAAACGCCGGCACGATCGCCTCGGCCGTGGCCGCCGCATTGTGCCTGGTCGGCGCCGAATTCGCCTTGATCGCGACACTGCCTTTCAGCCGACCATCCGCCGCGATGTATTCCCTCGCGGTCGGGATGCTGGCCCGAACGCTCATTCCGCTGGCCTCGGGCGTCGTGGTGCACCTCACGGTGCCAGTGTTGGCCGGCGCGGGAATGGTCTTTTACCTGCTCTTCTTTTACATGACTGCGCTGGCAACGGAAACGGTATTGATGCTCGCCAAGGTTCCGCCCTCGGCCGCTTCAACCGGAAGGGCGGTCTAGAGCGATCATGGCCGACGAAGCGCACACGAACCACGATCAGGCGCAGCAAGCAGGGCACACGGCGGCCCACGATCCGTTCGAGAAGAACCACCTGATCGGTCACATCAAGGATTCGCAGTACTTTGAGCTGCCGCGCTTTCTGGGCGGAAAAGTTGCCATTCCGCAGTTTCGCACGAGCGACGAGCCGATTGGGATGCTCAAGATCGGGTTCAAGCCGATCGACGATCGCATCGAACCGCTGGAGCTGAAAGTCACCAAGTTCATGGTGCTCGAAGGCATCGTGGCCGTGATTCTCGTCGTGCTGTTCACCGTGGCGGCGGCGCGGATCAAGCGTGGGGGCGCGCCGAAGGGCAAGTTCGTAAATCTTTTGGAATCGATGATCGTGTTCATTCGCGACGAAGTCGCGCGGCCCGCGATCGGCCGTCACGACGCGGACCGCTTCCTGCCCTTCCTTTTGACCATGTTCTTTTTCATCCTGGCCTGCAACCTGTTCGGCCTGGTGCCTTGGGCCGGTTCGGCCACCGGCGCGCTGGCGACGACCGGGGCGCTGGCGCTATTGACGTTTGGAGCCGTCGTTTTTTCGGGGATGACCAGGCTGGGCCCGATCAAGTTCTGGTTGGCGCAGGTGCCGCACATGGATTTGCCGGTGTTGATCGGCGTGGTGCTCAAGCCGATGATTTTCCTGATCGAAGTGCTGGGGCTGTGCATCAAGCATTTCATCCTGGCCATGCGTCTGTTGGCCAACATGATGGCCGGCCACATGGTGCTGGCCGTGATCCTGGCGTTCATTGCCGCCAGCGCGTCCAGCATGGCGTGGTATGCCGTGACCCCGGCCAGCGTGCTGGGAGTGGTTGCGCTTAGCTTGCTCGAGCTTCTGGTGGCTTTCATACAGGCTTACATTTTTACGTTCTTGTCGGCCCTGTTTATCGGCATGGCCGTTCACCCGCACTAGCGCGACGGCGCGTATTGCCGGCCGAAACAACATCCACTCCATCAACTATAGGGGAGACCAGATCAGTGAATCGCTTTGTCAAAATCGCCGTGCTGTGCTGTGCCGTGTTGTTGATCGCTGCTCCGGTCTTTGCCCAGGACGCCCAGCCTGCGGCCGGTGTGAATCACGGGTCGAACGTCGGCGCCGCGTTGGGCGCCGGACTGGTGATCCTCGGGGCGGGATTCGGCATTGGCAAGATCGGCTCGAGCGCGGTCGAGAGCATGGCCCGCCAACCCGAAGTGGCCGGCAACGTGCAGACGGCCATGATCATCTCGGCGGCCCTGATCGAAGGCGCCACGTTTTTCGCGTTGATCGTGTGCATGCTTTTCAACACCCCCTGACACCGTGGCTTTTGTCTCACGAGCGGAGGGCGCTATGAACTGGGCGCGTTGGATTCTCTGTTTGGCGATCGTGTGCGGCGGCGGCTCGCTGGCGGTCGTTAGGGCGCGGGCCGGCGACGCAAATGGCCCGCTCGGGCACGCTCGGGCGGAGCTGGAAAAGGCCGCGCACACGGATCCCAGTCACCAGGCGGGCTCTCCCGATCCGCTGTCGGTCGATCCCGACTTGGCGATTTGGACGCTGGTGGTTTTTGTCATCCTGCTTTTGGTGCTGACGAAGTTTGCCTGGGGCCCGATCGTCGAGGCACTCGACCGGCGCGAGCAGAATGTCGCCGAGCATATCGCCCAGGCCGAGCGCAGCCACGAGCAGGCCCGGCTGCTGCTGGCCGAGTACGAGCAAAAGCTGGCCAGCGCCGCCCATGAAGTGCGCGAGCTACTGGATGAGGCCCGCCGCGACGCCGAGCACACCAAGCAAGATATCCTGGCCGAGGCCAAGGCGGGAGCCGAGGCTGAGAAAGCCCGGGCTTTGCGCGACATCGAGTCGGCCGCCGACGCGGCGATGGAGTCGCTGGCCCAGCGGAGCGCCGATCTGGCGGTCGACCTGGCGGGAAGGATCCTGCAAGCGCAGCTTTCGCGGGACGATCATGCGCGGCTGATCCAGGAGGCGATGGCCAAGTTTCCGGCCGCCACGGCCAGCTCGAATTAAGCCCTTAGCACAGTAAGGTCAGCGGATGATCGATTCGGCCAAACGTGCCAACTCGAAAGCCGTCAACGTCGGCGCCCAGCGGGTCGCGGCCATTTATGCCAAGGCCTTCGTCGGCGCGGCCGAAAAGGCCGGCACGACCCACGCCCTGGTCGAAGAGCTCGAGTCGGTCAGCGCCGTGCTCGAGGGGTTCCCCAAGCTGGAAGCGGTGCTCGGTTCGGCCCTGATTTCGCACGAGGAAAAGACCAAGATCCTCGACCGCACCTTCGGCTCCCGGCTTTCGGGACTGGCGCTCGATTTTCTCAAGGTTCTTTCCCGCCACGGTCGGCTCGATATCGCGCGGGCCGTCGAGCGGGAGGTGCAAAAACTGTACGACGAACTGCGCGGTCGCGTGCGCGTCGAGCTGCGCACCGCGACTGTGCTGGAAGTCGGCCTATCGCGAAGCCTGGAGACTTCGCTCCGCGCCATCCTGGGCGGAGAGCCCGAGGTCGATCCGGCCGTCGACCCGGGGCTGATCGGCGGAATAGTGCTGCGCGTGGGCGACACGGTTTACGATGGCTCGGTGGCCCGGCAACTTCACCAGGTCCGCGAGCAGATGATTGCGAGGAGCATCCATGAAATTCAGAGCCGACGAGATCGCGTCCGTCATTCAGGCGGAAATTGAACACTACCAGTCTCAAATCGACGTGCGCGAGGTCGGTCGCGTGCTGGAAGTCGGCGACGGCATCGCGCGCGTCTACGGACTTTCGGGCGTGATGTCCGGCGAAATGGTCGAATTCCCCAACGGCACGAACGGCCTGGCGTTCAACCTCGAAGAAAACTCGGTGGGCGTCATCATTCTGGGCGACTACCTCGAGATCACCGAGGGGGACGAGGTGAAAAGCACCGGCAAGTTGTTGAGCGTGCCGGTGGGCGACGCCGTGGTCGGTCGCGTCGTCGGCCCCTTGGGCAATCCGCTAGACGGCAAGGGCCCGGTCATCACGACCGAAAGGCGCGACGTCGAGACCGTGGCCCCCGGCGTGGCCGAGCGCCAGCCGGTCAAGGAACCGATGCAAACCGGCATCAAGGCCATCGACTCGATGACGCCGATCGGCCGCGGCCAGCGCGAGTTGATCATCGGCGACCGCAAGACGGGCAAAACGGCGATCTGCATCGACGCGATCATCAATCAGCACGACTCGGGGGTCAAATGCTTCTACGTCGCGGTGGGCCAGAAGGAGTCGACCGTGGCCGGCGTGATCGAAGTGCTGCGCGCCAAAGGGGCGATGGACTATACGACGGTCGTGGTCGCCGGCGCGAGCGATCCGGCCCCGCTGCAATACGTTGCCCCATATGCCGGCACGTCGATGGCCGAATATTTCATGTATCGCGGCCAGCACGCGCTGATCATTTACGACGACCTGTCCAAGCAGGCCGCGGCCTACCGCCAGCTTTCGCTGTTGATGCGCCGCCCGCCGGGGCGCGAAGCCTATCCGGGCGACGTGTTTTATGCCCACAGCCGGCTGCTGGAGCGATCGGCCAAGCTGAGCGACGCGCGGGGGGGCGGCTCGCTCACGTCGCTGCCGATCATCGAGACGCTCGAAGGCGAGGTGTCGGCGTACATTCCCACGAACGTGATTTCGATTACCGACGGGCAGATTTATCTGCAGCCCGACTTGTTCTTTGCCGGCATCCGGCCGGCGATGAACGTGGGCATTTCGGTGTCCCGCGTGGGCGGGGCCGCGCAGGTCAAGGCGATGAAAAGGGTGGCCGGCGGATTGCGATTGGACCTGGCGGCGTTCCGCGAGCTGGAGGCGTTCGCCCAGTTGGGCACCGACCTGGACGCCGCCACGCAGTCGCGGCTGGACCGCGGATACCGCATGGTGGAAATCCTCAAGCAGGGGCAGTACGAGCCCTTGAACGTCGTCGACCAGGTGTTGATCATCTTCGCCGGCACGCGCGGCCATTTGGACAAGATCCCGGTCGTCCAAGTCTCGCGGTGGGAGAAGCAATTCCTCACGTTCATGCGCGACCAGAAGTCCGAAATCCGCCAGAGAATCCAAGAAACCATGGACCTGGACGAAGCCACCATGAAGGCCGTTACCGAGGCCATTGGAGAATTTCACAATCAGTTTGCCGGCCAGAAGGGAGCAGGGGCCACGGCGCGAGTCTAGCGAAAGCCGCGCTCCCACGACGGCCTTTTGATGGAGGGCACCGGCAGTGAGCGACAATCCCCACCAGCCGCTTTACCAGAGCGAAGAGCAGCTTCCCGAATTGACGAGCGATGCCAGGAACTGGGCCATGCTTTGCCATTTGTCGGCGCTGGCAGGCCTGATCGCGCCGGGCGTCGCGATGTTCATCGGACCGTTGGTGGTCTGGCTGCTGAAACGCAACGATCATCCTTTTATCGATGACCAAGGAAAGGAGGCGCTCAACTTTCAGATTTCGATGTTGATTTATGTGGTGCTGCTGTGCTGCATCGTGATCGGCATCCCGATCGCAATTCTCCTGGTTGTCGTGAATATCGTCTTCGTGGTGATCGCGGCGGTTAAGTCAAACGGGGGCGTGGTTTACCGCTATCCGATGACACTGCGTCTGATTCATTGAGAACCTTGATTCTCGCTTTGTACGGCGAGCAGAAACAAAAATGGCCAAAGCCCGAGCGCTCGATAAACGCCGCAAGAGCATCCGCAACATCCGCAAGATCACGCGGACGATGGAGTTGATCGCGACCGCCCGATTCAAAAAGGCGATGGACCGCGCGCACGCGGCCACGGCTTACACGCGCCGCATGACCCAGCTCGTGGCCGACCTGGCCACCAGCGGCCTGGAAGTGAAGCATCCGCTTTTGGAAGGGCGCGAAAAGACGAATCGGGCCGTGCTGGTGATTCTCACGGCCAATCGCGGTCTGTGCGGGGGGTACAATTCGGGCGTGCAGCGGGCCGGATTCGCCCGCTACCAGGAATTGAAGAACGCGGTGGGCGAAGTTTCCCTGGAGCTTTCCGGCAAGCGCGGCATCTCGGCCGCCAAATTCCGCGGATTCCGGGCGGACCACACGTTCACGCACTTTGACAACAAACCCTCATTCGAAGAGGTCGAAGTGCTGGCCAACCGGTACCTGGAAGCCTACGTGGCCGGCGCCATGGACCGGCTCGACGTGGCCTACATGCGGTTCGAGAACGTCAGCCGGCAGTTCGTCAGCGTCGAAACCCTGTTGCCGCTGGGAGCGCTGGCAGGCGCCGAACGGGGGCCCGACAAGACGCAATCGCAGTACGAGTTTCTGCCCTCGGCCGAGAGCATTCTGGAAGAGGTCGTCCCGACGAGCTTCAGGGTCAAACTATTCAAATGCTTTCTCGACGCGGCCGTCAGCGAGCAGGTGGCCCGCATGGTGGCGATGAAAGCGGCCACCAAGGCCGCCGGCGACCGCATCAAGCAATTGTCGATGAAATACAATCGGGCCCGGCAGTCGCAGATCACCGGCGAAATCATGGAAATCATCGGCGGCGTCGAGGCGCTGAAGAACTAGCCCCCAACTTGGTAGGTCAGGCCAAGGCCTGACATGAAAATCCACCCCGCTGCATGTCAGGCCAAGGCCTGACCTACGTCAACCACGCGAGAAATCATGGCACCGTCCACGAACCACCAACGGAGCGCGCACAACATCGGCCACGTGACGCAGGTGATCGGCTCGACCTTCGACGTCGAATTCGCCGAAGACCACCTGCCAGCCATCTACAACGCCGTCAAGATCGTCTCGCAGCACAAGGGCATCGAAGTCAACCTGACCGGCGAAGTGCAGCAACATCTGGGCGGCGGCCGCGTACGCTGCGTGGCTTTGGGCAGCACGGATGGCATGGTCCGCGGCCAGGAATGCCTCGATACCGCCTCGCCGGTCAAAGTGCCGGTGGGCCCCGCCACGCTGGGCCGGGTGTTCAATTTGGTCGGCGAACCGATCGACGGGCGCGGCCCGGTGAGCGCCCAGGAATACCGCTCGATCCACCGCGAAGCGCCCGAACTGATCGACCTGTCGACCAAGACCGAGCTGTTCGAAACCGGCATCAAGGTGATCGACCTTTTGACTCCGTTTGTGCGCGGCGGCAAGGCGGGGTTGTTCGGCGGCGCCGGCCTGGGAAAGACCGTCATTCTCACGGAATTGATCGCCCGCATCGCCAGTGCCCACGGCGGCTATTCGGTGTTTGCCGGGGTGGGGGAGCGAACCCGCGAGGGGACCGACCTGTGGCTGGAAATGCAGGAAGCCAAGATCGGCGACACCGGCCGCCACGTGATCGAGCAGACGTGCATGGTCTTCGGCCAGATGAACGAGCCGCCCGGGGCCCGCTTGCGGGTGGCCCTGTCGGCCCTGACGATGGCCGAATACTTTCGCGATACCACGGGAACCGACACGCTGTTGTTTATCGACAACATATTCCGGTTCTCGCAGGCCGGCAGCGAAGTCTCGGCCCTGTTGGGGCGCATGCCGAGTGCCGTCGGTTACCAGCCGACGTTGGCCACCGAGATGGGCGCCTTGCAGGAGCGGATTGCCTCGACCACCAAGGGGGCCATTACGTCGGTGCAGGCCGTGTACGTGCCGGCCGATGATCCGACCGATCCGGCCCCGGCCGCCGCGTTCAGCCAACTCGACGCGTTTCTATACCTGGAACGCTCGATTACCGAAAAAGGCATCTACCCGGCGGTCGATCCGCTGGCGTCGTCCAGCCGCATTCTCGATCCGCAGTACGTCGGCGCACGGCATTACGCCGTGGCCCGGCGCGTGCAGACGACGCTGCAGCGCTATCGCGAGCTGCAGGACATCATCGCGATTCTCGGCGTCGAGGAATTGAGCGAACAGGACAAGCTGGTCGTTCATCGGGCTCGCCGCATGGAACGGTTCCTCTCGCAGCCGTTTTTGGTGGCCGAAGTGTTCACCGGCAAGCCGGGCGAGATCACTTCGCTTTCCGATACGATCCGCAGCTTCGAGGAAATCGCCGACGGCAAATGGGACCACCTGCCCGAGCAGGCCTTCATGTACGTCGGGCCGATCGAGCAGGCCGACGAGCAGGCCAAAAAGATGGCCGTCAAGGCGTAGTGAAAGACCTTGTAACCCAGGATGTCGTTGAACATGGCTGATCACGCCCAAGCCCGCACGCTTGCCGACAGCCCCTTACAGTTGGTCGTCGTGACTCCGGAAGCGACGGTGCTGGAAACGGCCGTCGACTTTGCGGCGCTGCCGCTTTATGACGGCGAAATCGGGATCCTGCCCGGTCGCAGCCCGATGATCGGCCGCTTGGGATACGGCGAGCTGCGGTTTACGAGCGGCGGCCAGGCCAGCCGCTATTACGTCGACGGGGGCTTCGTTCAGGTGGCCGGCAATATCGTCTCGGTGCTGACGAATCGGGCGATGCCGGCTTCGGCCATCGATGGCCAGGCCGCTCGCGAACAATTGACCGCGGCCCGGGCCCGCCAGGCCAACAGCGAGGAATTGCTGGCCATTCGCGATCGGCTCGAGCGACAGGCCCGAGCTCAAATCCGCCTGGCCGGCCGGCAGGGCGCGTAGGATCGCCGGACGCGCGTTGGGCGGACAGCGAGTCGTTTTCGGCGTCCGGAGCGGTTTCTTGATCGGGCCGCGAAGCGGACTATCTTCGCCACGCCCACCTACCGTACCGATACGGGTTAAATCGCCGCATCTACGGCCACTCCGGTTCAAACGTTTAGCGCTCTCTTGCCGAAAACTCTTGCAGGGGTCGAACCGTGGGCACGCGGATACGCCGGCGCCGGTGGCTGGCAAACTTTTCGCACAGCGGCCGAGTTGCAGGATGCAAGGGAACGACAGACGAGGGGGGAGCGACCGGACCACACGCGAATTCGATCTTCCGAAAATCACCCTGGAAATCACGCGCGGCCGGGCGAATCACAAAACCCGGGAGGTTCGTTCTGCCGCCTTTCTGATCGGCACGGCACCTGACTGCGATCTGGTGCTCGGCGACCCGCGCTTCGATCCGGTACACAGCTACGTGTTCGCGAGCCCAAGCCGCGTGACGATCCGGCAATTGGGGCAGGGGCCTCGGTTGTGCGTCGGCGGGCGGCCCGTTTCATGGGCCGCGCTTTCGAACCTCGACCGGTTGCAGCTTGGACCCTACGAATTCCAGGTCCGGATCGAATGGCCGAAGGGCCACCCGGATGCCGGGCACCCGGGCGGCGTGGTGAGAGAAACATTGCCGCTGCCGATCGATGACGACCGGGCAACCGAACGGCTGCTGCGAGACGTCGAACAGTTCTCGGGCGCCCCGCGGCTCAGCTTGTTCGTCGGCGACGACGAGCACCAGACCGACGACCGCGTGTCACACCAGATGCGCCTTGATCGTGGAACGTGTCGGCCGTCTCAAAAACGGGCCAGTTTTTAAGGCGTCAAACCCGCGGGCAGGCAAACTCCATGGTCTCTAAAAGCACCAGCGGCCTGGTGGGCCTGATCGTGATTGAATCGTCGGGCACGCCCGACGACCTGCCCGCCCTTGACGTCGCGAACCATGACGCCACGCTGGGCCAGATCCTCGCCTGGCTGGCTCGCGGAAATCGCGTCGAGGGGGGCGAAGTCGAAAGGGCAGCGGGTCGACTGGGGGCCAACGTGGCAGGCGCCATTTCACGTTCGAGCGTGCGGCGGAGTGCCTCACGCCTGTTTGGCCGCGACCGGCCGCCGCTGGTGGCCGCCGATTGTCGCGGCCTGGGCGCCCAACTGGAATGGGCCGCGGTTCAGTTGCGCCGCACGATCGCCGTCGAAGGGGCGAATGCCCGATAAGTGCGGGAGCCGGCCGAGGGTGCCGTCCGGGCAGTCGGGCGTCCGTTAACGGGCCGGCGGACGGCCTGCTAGGATAGGCGAACTTGGACGATCTCCTGTTCGCATGACGAGCCCGGGTTATTGAAACGGCGCCTGACCGTCTTTGTTGGCACCGGCGTGCTTTTGGCGTGGTTTTTTGCGCCCGCGGTGAGCGGCACGTCGAGTTTCACGTTTCGCGACGCGGCCCACTACTATCACCCGCTGTTCGAGTACGTCCGGGGGGAGTGGCTCGCCGGGCGCCCGCCGTTGTGGAATCCTTACGAAAACATCGGCGCGCCGCTGGTGGCCGAGAACACATCGAGCCTCTTCTATCCGGGCAAGCTGCTGTTTGCATTGCCGCTCGATGACACGCTGCTTTACAACCTGTACATCGTGCTGCACGTCGCGCTGGCGGCGGCCACCAGTTATGGATTGGCGCGCGATCTGAGAGCCAGTCGAGGGGCTGCCGCGCTGGCGGCCGTCTCGTACGCGTTCTCCGGCCCGGTCCTGTCTCAGTACTCGAACGTCGTGTTTCTCGTTGGCGCGGCGTGGCTCCCGCTGGCCGTCTGGCTGGCCAATCGGATGCTTCGCCGGCGGTCGGCGAGCTCGGCGGCGGGCTTTGGCGCGGTGCTCGCGATGATGATTCTCGGCGGCGATCCGCAAATGGCGTACAACGCCGTGCTGCTGGCGGTGCTTTTGGCGCTGCTGTTGTGGCGGGACGAGAAACAAAGCGCGCCGCCGGCCGAGGATAGGGCGATGAAGCGCCTGCCCAGGCCGCGAGCGGCCCTCTTGGGCATTTCGCTCATCGTGGCGGGCCTGCTGGCCGCGGTGCAGATTCTGCCGACGCTCGAAGCCGCGCCGCACAGCAAACGGGCGAAGTACGACGCCCCCAGGAACATCTATGAGCTGGCGTGGGCTGCCGACGCTCCTTTGCCGGGCGATGAGCAACCCGCATGGTATGACGGCCTGTTGGGCCGCGTGCCCGACGCTTATCAGCGGCAAGTCTATCAGTTCAGCGTCGCCCCTTGGCGCGTCGTGGAGCTCGTCTGGCCCAACGTCAGTGGCCAGGCATTCCCAACCAATCGTCGCTGGCTGGCTCCGCTCGGCGTCGAGAGAGACGCTTGGGACTTGTGGGCACCGACCCTCTACATGGGCCTGCTCCCCTTGGTGCTGGCCGCCGCCGCCTGGAACGTGCGCTCCGGTACACCCGTCGACGTTCGCTTTCTGTCGTGGATGGTTGTGTTCGGCGGGGCAGCCAGCCTGGGCGTCTATGGAATCGCATGGGCGGCCGGGCAGGTTTTCCCAGGCGCGGACCTTGGCGGCATCGGCGGCGAAGTCGGGGGCCTCTATTGGTGGCTGACGATCCTGTTGCCTAAGTACATTTATTTCCGTTACCCGGCCAAACTGTTTGTCGTGGCCAGCTTGGGCTTGAGCATGCTCGCGGGGCGCGGTTGGGACGAGGCGTGGCAAACGAACAGCCTGCGCGTACGGCGCTGGTTCGTTGTCCTGTTTGTCCTGAGTCTGCTGGGTCTCGTCGCAGCCGCTCTCGGTTGGAGCTACATCGAGCACTATGCGAAAGACGCTCCGCCGGCGCCGATACTCGGCCCATTCAATTGGGCCGGGGCCCACCGCGATCTCGTGAGCGCTCTGGTGCAGACGGCCGCACTGTCGGTGGTGTTTCTGGCTGCGCTGGCGATTGCCAGCGCCAGGCCGCAGTGGGCCGAATGCACGCGTTTGGCAGCATTTGCCGTCACGGTGCTCGATCTGGCGGTGGCGCAAGAATACCTGGTGCTGTACGCGCCGTCGGAGTCCTGGCGGACCGCGCCAAAAGTTCTCGACAGGCTGCCCAAGGGGTCGGCCGGCTACCGTGTCTTTCGTCAACTCGGACTCCTGGCGCCGTCTTGGGAACGGTCGTTTTCTCAAGACCGATTTGCCGAATGCGTGCGCTGGGACCGCGAGACGCTCTGGCCCAAATATCCGCTGCCGTACCGCGTTTCTCTCGTGGAAGCGTCGGAAACGATCGCCCCGGACGACTACCTCGTGCTGCTCGACGTTGCCCGCGGGCGCAACGCGCGGGCCCACAAGACTCCGCTGCCTGATCCTTCGATCCTGGATTTGCTCGCTGCGCGCGTGGCGATCGTCGGCCGCGACGCGCGGGCCCAGATTCCGAGTGCCGAAAGTTTTGCCGAGGGGATGTTCGTCGGCGTTCGTCCGCAAGCGCTCGAGCGGGCCTGGATCGTGCACCAGGTCGAGGTGCGGCCGAAGTTCGACAGCCGATCTCCTTCTCGCCTGCGGAAACTCACCGAGCAGGTGCTGTTTCCGGACGGCAAGCCGCGGGACTGGCGCAGAACGGCCGTCGTGGAGACGGATGAACCAGTCGCCCTTGAGCCGCCGGCCCGCGACCTGTCGGCGGACGAAAGTTGCACGATCGTACATGCCGATCCGCTCGGCGTCGAGATCGAAGCGATTCTGGCGGCCGACGGCCTGGTCGTGCTGGCGGATCTTTATTATCCCGGCTGGGATTTGACCGTCCGATCAGACGGCCTCGCGCGCGGGGTGACGATTCTACGCACCAACCGCGTGATGCGCGGAGCGATGCTGCCGGCGGGCAGGCACCACCTGGTGTATCGCTATCGCCCAAGAAGCGTGATTTACGGAGCGGCGATCAGCGGGCTTTCGGCCATGCTGTTGGCGGCCGCGGCGATCTATCTGGGCGTGCGCTCTCGTGGCGTCTAGATCTGGAAGTTGGCGTCGGGGTGCATCAGGTCGATGTCGGCACGAATCCGCAGCTTCGGCTTTTCGAGCACCACGGTCGTGCGCGGCTCCACGCTGCGCGTGAGCCACACGCTCGATCCGATCACCGAGTCGTGGCCGATCACGGTGTTGCCGCCGAGCACCGTGGCGTTGGCATAGATCACGACGTTGTCTTCGAGGGTCGGATGGCGCTTTTGCCCGCGCACCAGGTTGCCGTCGCCATCCGTGGCAAACGACAGGGCCCCGAGCGTTACGCCCTGGTAAAGCTTGACGTGGTCGCCGATCTGGCACGTCTCGCCGATCACCACGCCCGTGCCGTGGTCGATGAAGAAGTGACGCCCGATTTTGGCCCCGGGGTGGATGTCGATGCCCGTCTTCGAATGGGCCCACTCGGTCATCATGCGCGGAATGAGCGGCACTTCCAACTGGTCGAGCGCGTGGGCCAGGCGATAAACGGTCACCGCTTCGAGACCCGGGTAGCAGAAGATGATTTCGTCGAGCGTTTTGACCGCCGGATCGCCGGCATGCGCTGCCCGCACGTCAAGTTCCAGAACCTCGCGCAGCTCGGGCAATTTCTCCAGAAATTGAATGGCCTTGGCCTGTCCAAGAGCCTCGAAATCGTCATCGGGCCTGCAATCGCCCGAAGGCCCCGCGTCGTGCCGCAGGGCCCGGCCGATCTGCGTGGTCAGCTTGTCGTGCAAGCCGTCGATCAGGTCGCCCACGTGATAGGTGACGTTGCCGCTGTGCAGCCCCTCGCGCCGGCGATAGCCCGGGTAGATGATTTCCTTCAGGTCCTCGATGGCGCTTACGATGACCTTGTAGTTGGGCAGCGGGCAGTGGCCCAGGTGGCTGATGGATTTGAGTTTCGCATAGGTTTCGACGATGCGGTTGGTCAATTCGGGCAGTTGTTCCTTGCGGCGAAGATCGGAGGCCATGGCTTGTGCTCCTGCACCATGCCGTGGTGCGCGGCAAAAAGCCCACAAGGGGCGACGTTCGGGAAGAACCGACGAGTACGGACGGGAGAGGTAGCCGCAAACGGCTACACCGTACAGGAGCAGCGACAACCGCGAGCCATTCGGTTTCTGGTCGTGGTCATGGAGGTCCGTTGCACCAAGCGCGGCCACTTTTGGGCCGTCGCTATTGAGTCAAGCCGGTGGGAGGCCCGTTGACGCTAATCCTAGGCGTCAAATACGGCAAAATCAAGCTTCCTGGAATACTCTTCGGATCGGGCACGCCGCCGGGTTTAGGCAAAGCACCACTCGACCGGAGGTGGCTAGCACGGGCTTTAACGGCGTTGTGCGCCCCCGATGTGGCGTTGTGGTGGGCCTTTGGCCCACATCGCTTTACTCGTCTTCCTCTTCCTTGAGCACCGCCTTGTCGATGATCTCCTTCTGGATGTTGCCCGGCACGAGGTCGTAGTGGCTGAATTCCATGGTGTAGCTGCCCTGGCCGCCGGTGAGGCTCGAAAGACTCCGGGCGTAGGTGGTCACTTCAGCCAGGGGCACTTCGGCGATGACGGTTTGCAGGTCGCCGCCGGCGGAGTCCATGCCCAGCACGCGTCCGCGACGGCCCGACATGTCGCTGTTGATGTCTCCCAGCTTGTTCCCCGGCACGGTGACGTGCACGATCACGAGCGGTTCGAGAATGCCGGGCCTGGCCTGCTGGAAGACGTTTCGAAAAGCCATCGATCCGGCCGTCTTGAAGGCGGCTTCGGAGCTATCGACCGGATGGTGCTTGCCGAAGAAGACCTCGACGCCGACGTTTTGCACCATGCAGCCGGCGATGACGCCGCGTCCCAGGCGTTCCTTAAACCCCTTTTCCACGGCCGGCAGGAAGTTGTTGGGAATCGTGCCGCCGACGATCGAATCGACCCACAGGAAGTTGTGCTCCGGATCGTGGTGGAACTCGCGCATGCTCGGGAAGCGCGCCTTGGTGCAGAACGTTTCCGGATCGGTGTCGGCCGGAACGGGGAACATGCGAATGTGCACTTCGCCGAACTGGCCGCGCCCGCCGGTTTGCTTCTTGTGACGGTAGCTGCCTTCGGCCGTAGCCTGGATGGTCTCGCGGTAGGGGATTTTGGGCTCCTTGGTGTCGACTTCCACCTTGTCGCGGCGTTTGAGCCGTTCTCGAATGATCAGCAAGTGCAGCTCGCTCATGCCGTTCATCACCAATTCGTGCGTTTGCGAGTCGCGATTGAGCCGCACCGTGCCGTCTTCCTCGACGATCTTTTGCAGGGCGCCGGACAGCTTGCTCTCGTCGCCGCGGCTTTTGGGCGTGACGGCCAGCCCCACCATCGGCGTGGGAAACGTGATCGGCGGCAGCACGACGTCACCCAGCGACAATCCGGTACGCAGTTCTTCCACCTTGGCGATGGCCACGATGTCGCCGGCGCCGGCCTCGTCGGTGGGCTGCGTCTCGCCTGCCTGCACCGAAAGCATCTGGTGCAGCTTGACCGCCTTGCGGGCGCCCGAGACGTGCACGCTGTCGTCTTTCTTGACGGTGCCCGAAAAGACGCGAATGAAATTCAATTTGTGCACGAAGGGATCGATCCGCGTCTTGAAGACCTGCGCGACCAGGGGGCCGGCCGGGTCGGCTTTTACCTTCACAAGGTCGCCCGCTTCGTTCTTGCCGGTTCGCTCGATCTTGTCGGCCGGCAGGGCACACTCGGCCAGGGCATCGAGCAATTCGACCAGGCCCAGGCCGGTTTTGGCCGACACGCACAGCACGGGAATCAGGCTGCCGGCGGCGATCGACTCGCCGATCAATCGCGACAGCTCGAGGTCGGTGGGCAACTGGCCCTCGAAGTACCGTTCGGTCACCCCCTCGTCGACCTCGATGATCGACTCGATGAGGGATTCGTGGATCGAAGCCGGATCGATGACCGCGCCCGCGGCCTTTTCGGGCGGCTTGAGCGTGCTGGCCACGCCCTTGAAATCGGGTCCATGCCCGATCGGCACGTTGAGCGGAACGCAGACCTTGCCGAACAATTCCTGCACGGTGGCCAGCAGGGCCGGGTAGTCGACGTTGTCGGCGTCCATCTTGTTGATGATGATGATCCGTCCCAGCCCGCGATCGCCCGCCTCTTTGAACACGCGCCGCGTGTTGACGCCCAGGCCGGAGTGGGCGTCGATCACGATGGCCGCCGTTTCCACCGCGTGCAGGGCGCCGATTACCTGGGCGATGAAGTCGGGATAGCCGGGTGTATCGATCAGGTTGAAGTGCTTGCCGGCGTGGTCGAAGTGCACGAGCGTCGATTCGATCGAGTGGTGGTGGACTTTCTCTTCGTCGTCGAAGTCGCAGATGCTCGTGCCGTCGTTGACGTTGGCCGGACGTTTGACGCTGCCGGTGGCGTTCAGGATCGCGTCGGCCAGCGTTGTTTTTCCGGCCGATCCGTGGCCGCAAAAAACAATGTTGCGAATGTCTTGGACCTTGGTCTGCGCCATGGTTGAATTCCCTATTTTGGCTAAGAGTCCCGCGGGCGCGCCGCGGCCAGCGCGTCGGCTAGTTTCAAAGTTCCCTCGTAAAGTGCCCGCCCGATAATACACCCGGCCAAACCGAGCGCGGCCAACCGGGCGACGTCCCGGGGCGTGGCGATTCCTCCGGAAGCGACCAGCGGCAGTTCGACCGAGCGGGCCATTTCCTCCATGGCCGCGACGTTCGGACCCTCCAGCATGCCGTCGGTTTCAATGTCGGTGTAAATAATCGCGGCCAGCGGCTCTCGGGCGAAGCTGCGCGCCAGCTCAACCGCTTTCACGTGTGTCGTCTCCACCCAGCCGTGGCTGGCCACCCGTCCGCCCCGAGCGTCAATGCCCAGGGCCAGCCGGCCGGGAAACTTTGCGCACATCTGGCGAAACCAGGCGGGCTCGTTGATCGCCCTCGTTCCCACGACGACGCGCGCGAGGCCCAGATCGAGCAAACGCGCGATGGTCGGTTCATCGCGAACCCCGCCGCCCAGCTCGCAGGGGACCGTCACGGCCCGCAGAATGGCCTCGATGCCGGCCCAGTTCTCCACGCTGCCGCCGCGGGCCCCGTCCAGATCCACCAGGTGCAGGAAGGCGGCCCCTTCGTCAACCCAATGCCCGGCCATGGCCGCGGGATCGTCGCCGAAGACGGTTTCGCGGCCGTAGTCTCCCTGCCGAAGCCGTACGCATTTTCCGCCGCGAATGTCGATCGCCGGCCAGATCTGCATGCCAAGCCTCGGGTGGGCGCCCTCGAACGGGAACAATTCGGCAAATATCCCACAGATATTTTAAGCTTTCAAGTAGCCGTCGCGACGGGGTGCAAGCGCGGGTGGTCGCACGCGGGTTCTGGCGGCGCGCGCCCGACGCGTTCTTGTTGCGTGCCAAGGAGCGTGCTACGATTGTTCGAAGCGAACGTTTTTGTCATTTTTGCGGCCCCGCCGGCCTTTGCCATCATGTCGGATCTCGCCGCCAAACGTGACAAGCTGTTGGGGATGATCCGGGGCTACGGGACCTGCGCGGTGGCGTTCTCCGGCGGCGTCGACAGCGCCGTGGTCGCCAAGGCGGCGCAGGTGGCACTTGGCGAACGGGCCGTGGCCGTCACCGGCACAAGCGCCAGCCTCGCGCGGGGCGAATTGGACGAAGCGCGGCGGGTGGCGCGGCTGATCGGCATTCGCCACGAGATCGTCCAGACGGACGAATTCGCCAACCCCGACTACGTGCGCAATGATCCGGACCGGTGCTATCACTGCAAGACCGAACTGTATACCCAGATCGACGACCTTGCCGAGCGGCTGGGCGTCGACGTGATTCTCAACGGCGCCAATACCGACGACCTGGGCGATTACCGGCCGGGCATGAGGGCGGCCGGCGAACATCGCGTGGCCAGCCCCCTGGCCGAGTGCGGAATCGACAAACTCGACGTGCGAGCGCTGGCGCGCGCGTGGCAACTGCCGACCTGGGACAAGCCGGCTTCGCCCTGCTTGAGCAGCCGCATCGCGTACGGCGAGGAAGTCACCCCCGAGCGACTGGCGATGATCGACCAGGCGGAGCGGTTTTTGCGCGAAGGCGGCCTGGGGCCGCTCAGGGTGCGTTACCACAAGGGCGACGTGGCCCGACTGGAAGTGCCGCCCGATGAGATTGCCCGCCTGTGCGCTCCCGAAATGCGAGAAGCGGTGGTCCGGCGGCTCAAAGAGCTGGGCTTCAAGTACGTGACGCTCGACCTGGAAGGCTTCCGTTCCGGCAGCCTGAACGCGCTGGTGGATATCCAGAGCCTGAGGAATCCGCGCGGCTAATCGGCGTCATCTCGCCGGCATTGAGGACGGGTCCGCGTCGAGCGCGGCGCTCAGGCCCGCTTCAGGCGGCGGGACGAGTGGACGTCGTGGCGGCGCACGATCTTTTTGGGACTTCGGGCCGACCGGCTGCGCTTGAAGCCGTATTCCAGCGCGAACCATTCGGCATACTGCTCACGCGCGACGTAGCCGGTGTTGCGGGCGTCGACCAGATGTCCCAACTCGTGGATCAGGATATTATTGAGATAGAAGTCGCGGACCGACTCCTCGGTCCACCTGAGGGCCCAAACGCCCGGCGACGTCTGCGACCAGCGGCCGCCGTACATGCGGGCTTCGTTCACCTGGTTGGGCGTGGGCGGGCAGGTGTAGCACTCGATCAGGGTCACTTCGATTGGGTAGAGATAAACGCTCGCGCCCCATTGCATCCCGTAACAGGGGAAAGTCTGCTTCTTGCGCGTCATGCGGCTGAATTGCACGACCTCGAGGTCGTCGAGCATCCAAGCGGGCAACTGGCTGAGCCGCCAACGAACATCGGCCGGGGTGAGAATGTGGCGGAATCCTGGGCCGCTTTGCTGCACGACAATGCGGTAGCCGTCGTGCTGTTCACAAGGTTCGTGCCAATCTTCGGGGGGTACGGACGGGAGTTGCAAATCGCGCTCGACACCGCGCGCACGCTTGTTGGCACGCACGTCTCTGCGGCGTGTTTTGGCGAGCGCGACCGTGTTGTGCTGGGGTGGCTTCAGGAAGCGTCCGCCAGAGTTGTGTTCGCGTCGTTGCATGGCAGGGCCGGCTCGTTTCAGAGGCGTTGTTGGCCGCGGCACGAGACACTCCCTTGAGAGGCCAATCGCCGGGCGATATGGCCCTGCCGCGGTCGCTTCCTAAAGACCCGTGAAGCTGGGATGGGAAGCCGGTTGGTCGGCCGGCTATTTCTATCCTACGTGCGACTCCGGACCATTTTCAACTGAGTTGCATAAGTTGCTATCTGAAAGCAACTTATGGATTTCCGGTTGGACCGATTTTTTCGCCAAATGGGGGTCTTGACGGCGGGCGTTTTCCAACTTTCGGAAGCGGGCCTTTTTGCGTATTGCGAGCCGCCACAGGCCGGCTAGTCGACAAATGCAAAGAGTGCCAACAATACCGCGCCAACGACCAGAGCACTGAGCAATGCCGTCCAGAGCCACGTTGGCGCGCTGTTGGATTTGACGGTGCGCCCGAGAGAAACCCAGGACGACCTGAGCGAGCGCGGCCTATCGAGCGAAGGACGTCCCAGATGGGGCGCCGCGCTGATAGCTGTAGCGAGAGGCGCGACGGTTGGAATTTGCGCGAATTGTGTGTCGCGCGGGGGGGGCACGAGGGGCGGCGTGGGCGGTGGAGGCGGAGTAGGGATCACGTCCGAACCACCGGCGCTTTGCGAATCGGCGACGGACGGATCGATTTTCGCCGTCTCCTGCAAATTGGCAGTGGTGTCTCGTGTCGCCGAGAAAATTTGAGGATCGACGTCGACCGCGGCGGCGAATCGCCCGGCGGCACGCTCCGATTCGAGCCAGCCAACAAGCGCGTCGGCTACATCGCGTGCCCTTTGGTAACGGTTTGCCGGGGCTTTCGCCATCAACTTGCGGCAGATTGCCACAAGGGACGGAGGCGCGTCGGGGCGTTCCACAAGCAAGCTGGGCGGCAACTGCTGTTGATGGGCCGCCATCAGCTCGCCGCTCGAGTGCCCCTGGAACGGCGGATGGCCGGTGAGCAGGAAATACAGCGTGCAGCCGAGGCTGTAAAGGTCGGCACGGTGGTCGACGGAGAGGCTGTCGACCGCCTGCTCGGGGGCCAGGTATTCGGCCGTTCCCAGCACCTCATTGTCTTGCGCAAATGCCGGGGTGGGCCGCACTTCCGCCTTGAACTTGGCCAGGCCCATGTCGAGGATTTTGACGGTTCCGTGGCGATCAACCAGCAAGTTGGCCGGCTTGATGTCGCGGTGCACCAGTCCCGAGCCGTGCGCGTGTTCCAAGCCGGCGGCCGCTTGAGCGATGAAACCGGCCGCCGTGTGAAAGTTCACCGGACCCTGGCGCTCGACGAGGTCTTCGAGGTTGCTGCCCTCGACGTACTCCATCACGAGATAGTGGATCCGCCCTTCACAACCCAGGTCGTAGGCGCGCACGATGTTGTGATGGTCGAGCGCGGCGACGGCCTGGCCCTCGAAATGGAAGCGGGCCAGAAACGAGGAATCGGCAACCCGGTTTTGCGGCAGCACCTTAATGGCCACCCGGCGTTGCATCAGAAGATGCTCCGCCAGATAAACGTTGCTCATCCCGCCGCTGCCCAAATGATCGAGCAGCTTATAGCCGCCCAGCAGGAAGCCGCGATGCCGCCCTTCGAACAGTTTTTGGCTCTGCCACCGGGTGAGCAGGCCCGATCGGATCAGGTGCTCGGCGAAGGGTTGGGCGTCGCCGGGCTGGCCTGGCGCTCGCTGGCTTTTCCATTGGGCGACGATGTGCGCAAGCCGCTCGGGCTCAACCAGCCGGCTGCGTTCCACGAGCGCCAGGAATTCGTCAACAGTGAGCTTGCTCATTCCGCAGCCGCGCGCAACCCCGCCGCGGCCCTCCGTTCCATGGGAGCCGTCGCGTCAAAAAAAACGCAGCCACAAGCGGCGCGCGACGACTACAATGGCGTTAGATCAACGAACTCAACGGCGCCGGAAACCGAACCATGCCGTGCCGCCGCAGGTGGCCGCGCCGCTAGGGACCACTGGCGAACTAGGAAAAGGAACGCATTTTTGAGGATAACCACGCTGGGACCGGTGGAAAAGGGCCGGCTCCGCGGCCAGCCCGCGCCGAACCGACGGTGCCAGCAGGCGTCCACGGCGGCCGAATCAGGAGAAAACCGCGCGGAGGAGGAATGCCCGAAATTGTCCTTTATTCCCGAGACGGGTGCCATTTGTGCGACGAGGCTCGATCGGCCCTGGCGCGGCACGGCTTCGAGTTCGCCGTGGTGGACGTCGACGCCGATCCCGAATTGCAAAAGCGCTACAACGACTGCGTGCCGGTCGTGGTGATCGACGGCCAAGAGCGGTTTCGAGGGCGGGTGGACGAATTGCTGCTCGGGCGGCTGCTGCCCTGATTCGACCCGGCGTTTGCTGATTAGCCCGGAGCCAACGGCGACGGACGCGGCGCGCCACGTCGCTCGTTGCCAACCGGCGCGAGCGATACAATGAGCGGCGGGTTGCATAACCGCGGAATTTGGCGGCGCGTGGGAGGTGTGATGTCCGATTGTTTAGTGGTCGGTGGCGGCGTCATCGGGCTGTCGATTGCCTATGAGTTGGCCGGCCACGGTCGCCGCGTGCGCGTGATCGATTCCGGCCAGCCCGGTCGCGAAGCCTCGTGGGCAGGCGCCGGAATTCTGCCGCCGGCCGGTTCGGGGTCCGAAGAACCGCTCGAACAGCTCGCCGCGCTCTCAAACCGTTTGCACGCCGCGTGGTCGGACGAATTGCGTGCCAGCACCCAGATCGACAACGGCTTCCGCCGCTCGGGAGCCATTTATGTGGCGCGCGGCCCGGCCGCGGCTCGACAGCTCGAACAACTGGCCGCCTGGGCCGGCGCCCGAAATATCGTGGCCGAGCGTCTTTCACCAAAGGCGCTCGGGGAGATTGAGCCCGCCTTGCAACCACGCCCTGGGCTGGACTCGGCGTACTTCGTGCCCCAGGAATGCCAGATCCGAAATCCGCGGCATCTCAAGGCGTTGTTGGCCGGGTGCGCCAATCGGGGCGTGGAGATAACGCCGGGCGTGGTGGTGGATGACTTTGACGTCCGCGGCGACCGCGTTCGGGCGGTCCGCACAAACGTGGGCAGCATTTCGGTCGGGCACATTTGCATCGCGGCCGGAGCGTGGAGTGCAAGGGTGGCGAGCAAACTGGGGTTCACGCCGGCGATCAAGCCAATCCGCGGTCAAATCGTGCTGTTGTCGCTGGCCCGGCCGATCTTGTCGCGGATCGTCAACGAGGGAAAGCGTTATCTGGTGCCGCGGCCGGACGGCCGGCTGCTCGTCGGTTCGACCGAAGAGGACGTCGGCTTTGACCGCGGCACAACCGCCCGCGCGGCCAGCGATCTGTTGGCGTTCGCCCTGGGCCTGGTGCCCGCACTGGAAACGGCAGGGCTCGAGCGATCCTGGGCCGGATTGCGTCCGGCGACGCGCGACGGCCTGCCCTACTTGGGCCGCATGCCGGGGCTTTCGAACGTGTTTATGGCGGCGGGCCATTTCCGCGGCGGCCTGCAACTCTCCACCGGCACGGCCGTCGTGATGAGCCAGTTGATCGAAGGCCGCCAGCCCGAGATCGACCTGAGTCCGTTCCGGCTCGACCGCGAGACGGAAAGAACCAATGACCACGACGACACGACGAGCACCAAGAAAAGGATTGCGTTGATCAAAGGCAATGCGCCCGGATGAGATCCTTTCCTTGGTGCCCGTCGTGCCGTGTTGGATTATGCAGGGGGACGCTGTACACGGCGCCTACGGCGCCAGACTCGAGACCAAACGACGGCGGACGCCACGCCGCCTGAAAGCAGGACCGCAATCCCCGGCTCGGGTACTTGCATGACGGCGTCAATTTCGTAATCGCCATCGGCATACGTGTATATTCCCTGGGTGAGTCCCACCACGCCGGCGACCATGTCAACCGGCACGCTAAACGACCAGCGGCTCGCGCCGTCGTCGGCGATCCCCGACAGGTTCCAGCCCTGTTCATAGAGCTCCACGAGGGTGCCTAGCAGCCATGTTGAACCGCCGTCGGGCGAGCCCCAAAGTGACGATTCCAGCGCCTCCGCCGGCAAGGGAAGATGGTCGATCGCCGGGTAGAGATAATAGTCGCTCGACCGAGTGGCAAACGTCCAGATCGCGCCCGTCGCAGGCGTTGTTCCCCCGGAGCCGAGCCAGTAATAGTCAGGATTGAACGGGGACGCCGGGTTCGTGGAATCCAGCGTATAAGAGTAGTCAACCGATGGATTGTTGAAGTAGCCCGTCGTGACGAATCCGCTCACGGAAATGGCAGGGGCGCCGATGGGGATTAGGCCTGGATTGTACGCGGCGCCGAGATCGCCGGCTGCGACCGAGAAGAGCGTCGCGTGTGCCGTGCTAGTTCCCAACACGGCAACCAGCAGCATTACGGCGAACCGTTGACAAGTCATTTTCATTAGAACTTCTCCCTGATCAGTCATTTCCCGGTTGTGGTCCGCCTGAAACCAATCCAGGCGCAAAGTCTCGATATCTTATCAACCCCTGGAGCGTGTAGTTAGCTGCGAATCGAAAATCCCCCCTTTTTTCCCGGCCCCCTCCGTTTCCAGATACCCTCCCTGCAACGATGCCTCTGGGGCGCATCAAGAGGGGGACCGTGCGACGTAGTGCCCGAGGGCCTGCGCTCTACCGCGCTTGGGCGAGGGAATTCGCGCGCTAATAGTCGGCGTAGGAATAGACGTGCACGAGAAGGGGACCGCTTTCGGAGTCAGTGATTTTCGATTCCCGCCGGAACGTTCAATTCCACGGATTCGATGTTCAGACGGAAATGCTCCAGCGTCGGGGAGCGGGTGTCGTACGGTACCGGCACAAATGTGATATCGAGCGACGCTTGCTTGCGAAGGTCGAGCTGACCGCGACGGGTCAGATTAGCGATGGTCTCCCCGATGTTTAGCGTGATGTTTTGCCGCCTTTGCAAGGGATCGAGGACGAGGCTGCCGGCGTAGTGTGGATTCTTGATGGGAGTTTTCAAACTCACCGAACGATCTCCCACAAAAATCCGCAGGCCTTTTAAGTCGACGACGCCCTGCGGCACCTCGATCCCGCGCAGCCGCAGTCGCACGGTTGGCGTCTCTTGGTGATCGACCGCCTGGGCAATGCGAATTCGCGATTCGTTGTCCTCCCCGAGCTCGACTTGCACCGTGGTTGGCTCGCCGGTAATCGACACGGGTTTCTTCATCGGGGCGTCGGCATCGCTCTTGTGGCAGGCCATTGCGGCCGAGGCGAGGACGGCTCCGGCCAGGAGGAGGTGCATCATGCATCGCATAAGCCAACTCCGCAGGGAAGTGGTGCTTCGAGAGGACCGGCATCGCAATGGGTTTGCCCAATTCGCCGTCAAGCGAATTCTATGCGCACAGCGCTTCTTTCGGCAACATGTGTCGCGTCGGCAGGGCGCCCCCGCCCCGGTGGCCCCCCGTCGCAACCTGTTCAAACGTAGCTGAGCACCTCAATCTCCACTTGTCGGGGATCGACTTCCTTGAGGACACCCCCCTCGCCTTCGCCAAACAGGGGAACCGACACGAGGCCCACCCGTACGCTTTCATTCGCATCCACGGGTCGGCCACCATACACGCGCCGGAAAGCGGACGTGGCGTCCAGGACAACGCCCGACGGATGATGATCATCGTTTTCGTGCGGCAGGTCGAAGAACGTAAAGCTGCCAGCATAAGTCGGATCCGTGATCGGCGTCTCGGGCGAAGGATCGAGGCAATTGACAAACACGCGGATGGAGACGTTCTGATCCTCTTGCCTCATGGGGGCGTTCAGGTTCTTGATCCGCAGGCGGACCGATTGATTCGCTCCTTGATCTGCCGCAACCGCGCGCCATGCTTTGAGCGCGCTTGCGTCCGAAAGCGGAGCACTCGCGAACGGGGCGATGCGGTTGGTCAGCATGGCGCGGCCGGCCACCAGTTTCGCGAGCACGGTTCCAGTCCGCGACGGTGGAACGGGCGTTGGCGGCGTCACGTCGAAATCCTCGTAGTCGTAGCCAAGGTCCTCCGATTTCAGCATCTTGCGAACCGTCAGGTTGCCTCCGGTGGCCGTGCCTTGGCGGTCGAAAAAGTGGGCGAAACCCCGGTCCAACCAGTTTTTGTCGCTCGGTGGAGCATGGCCCAGCGCCAACCAGTTGGAAAAGTGACGGTCGATATTCGAGTGGTGCAGCCAGAAGATCGGATCCAGAGGCGACTGACCACGCACCATGTTTCCGGGGGGTCGGCCGGGGCGAAACCCCACCCAGCGATGAATAAAGTTGTGTGGCGTATTTTCATCGTCGCCGCTCGAATTTGGTTCGCCGCCAAAGCTTGCGTAGTCGCGGTTGCGAATGATTCGTCCCACGACGTCCGCCCCTACGAATTCCTGCACTTCATCGTCGGAGATCTGGTCTTTCTGGCTGGCCACGCGCGTGTCGTCGTTGAGTGGGTTACCGGCACCGTAAAAGAAGGCGGGGATCGACCGGGTCTGGGACCAGTTCCAGTAGGGCAGGGCGAAGCTTTCATCTTCGCTCAGCTCGCGGATGATTTCCTCGAAGTAGTGCAGGTAGGCCCGATGCCAAGGATGGAAATACCAGCTCCCGTGTTGGCAATTCGTGAACTGATCATTGCGGCCGTGAATGAACGCCTGCCTACGCCAGCTCAGCGCGTTCGTATCGGGGAGCTGCCGCATCTTGTCGACGGCCATTCGATAGGCCTTGATTTCGGGACTGTTTGTGTTCAGTCGCGAGACATCCTTCCGTGTGCGGACTTTGGGCGGCTGAAAGTACGCCGTCGCAGATCGGCCCAACCCGGCGACGACTGCGCCGGCGGACAAGGTCGAAATAAACTGACGCCGATTTGGTTGACAGTTCAGCATCGAACATCCTCCTGTAGTTGGAGCAGTGAAGCGGAGATACCGACTGCGAACTTGATTCGAATCAGCGGGCGATTTCTCAGCAAACTGCCCGAAATGAGCGGTTTCATACAGCCCGATAGTAGGCGCTCATTTTTGCAAGTTTTCCGTGAATGTCAATCTTTTGCACACAGAAAACTGCGATCTTCATGCGAAACTCACAACCACGGTCGAAGGGCCTCGGATTCGGTGACGTGTGCGAGGTGGCGTCATTTCGCCCTCACCCTGGCCTCTACCGTGCTTGAGAGAGGGAATTCGCGCGCTGGTAGTCGGCGTAGGAATAGACGTCGAGGAGGGACACGCCGGCGAAGGTGTTTTGGAAGGCGGGCTTTGCGTTTTCGATGAGCCAGAGGTCGGCCGGGTGGTGGGCGCTTGGGCGGCGCTGGAGGACGTACCAGCGGAAGCTGCCCCGATCGGTGGGAAGGTGAGCCAGAAGGCCAAAGCGCGCGAGCAGCTCGAGATTGCGGGGCGGGTAGGAGGCGAACAAGATCTTTTCGTCGGCGGCCGTATGGTCGGCGAGCCAGGCCAGGGTTTGGCGGTCGAGGGAGTCCCAGTAATAGGTGGGCTCCATGCGCAAGTAGGCGGCGCCCCGCAGGCCGCCGATCAGGCGGCTGTAGTAGGAAAGGTTGTGCGGGAAATAGCTGACGGCGTCGAACATGGCGGCGGCCAGAGCCAGGACGATCGCCACTTTGGCCCAGCCTTGGGCAATAATGCGGTCGCCTTGCAACAGGGAGTTGCGGTACAAAGCGCGGCCGGCCCCCACGCCGGCCAGGGCGGCGAAAAAGGCAAAGCTCGGCAGGAAGAGACGCTCGGCGTCGTGCGGCGGGGCAAAAGGGAAGGCTCGCACGATAACCAGCGTGGCCCATTGGAATACCAGGAGCATCGAGAGCGGATCGCTGCGCCAGCGGCGCAATGTGGCGACGATGCCCAGGCAGCCGAACAACAAGCACAGGGGCGAGACGGTGATCGCCGTCCACACCAGCGTGTTGTACCAGGGCAGCGGATGGTCGAGGTTGTACATCCGCCCAAAAAACTGCGTCGAGATGTTCAGCCCGGCTCGATCGCGGTGCAGGTTCAAGTCGAAGAAGGTGCGCAGGCCGTCGAGCGGGTGACTCCACAAGGGCGGATTGAGCGCCACGAAGACGCCCACGGCAATCGGCACGCCGAGGGCCAGGGCCACCAGCGCCCCGCGATCGCGATAGAGGATGGCCCAAGCGACGAAGGGCAGGGGGGCCAGCCAGCCGGTGAATTTGGCGCAAAACGTCAAGCCCAGCGCCAGGCCGAACAAAGGCGCGAACCACCATTTACGGCAAGCGGGCACAAAGGCCGACCACGCCAACAACCACGTGGCCGTCAATGGACCGTCGAGCGTGGCGAAATGAGCATGGGCAAACAGCCGCGGCATGGTCAACAAAACCGTCACGGCCACCACGCTCACCGGCCACGCGCGGTAATCGCGCCCGAGCCGGTAGAACAGGGCGCCGAGGGCCAGCGAGAACAAGACGATCGGCCCCAGACGGAATTGGGCCAGCGGGTCGAGCCATGCCGGCGCGAGCGAACTTCCGAAGGCAATCACGATCCCGGCCAGCGGTGGATGGCCTTCGCGCCGGGTCGTGTATGGCCAATGCGCTTCGTCTCGCACCAGTGCCACGAATTGCCGCGGACTGCCGGCTGCGGGGCGGTTGGCGAGGCCGGCAATCGACTCAGCCCGGGCGATCGTATCGCCTTCGTCCCAGACGATGGGCAGCGGGCCGCTAGTGGCGAGCAGCAGGCCGGCGCAAAAGAGCGCCACCGCACAGGCGGCGAGAAAGTCGCGCGAGCGAGAGTTGGTATGCACCCCGGGAATTCTAGAGCAACGGGAAATTCACAACCAGGGACGGGGAGTGTTGACGTTTACCGCCGAGGACGCGGAGGGAGGCAGGAATAGCGAATCCGCTTCGGCCTCCGCGGTTCTACTCGTCCCGATGCGATGATCGAGTGTCATCATTCGGGGGCGACGGTCACCAGCTCGTTCGAAACGGCTTCGATTTGCGGGGCGTTGATCCGCACCTGCTCTTCGGCGTAGCCGATCAACAGCGCCAGGTCGCACAGGCGGTTGACGCGGCGTGGATTGCCGCCGGTCAGCCGGTGCAAGCTGGTGAGCGCTTCGGCGGTGAAGATTTCGCGCGCAGCGCCCGCGGCCGTCATGCGGTGGTTCACGTAGCTGGCCGTCTCTTCCAGTCCGAACGGCCGCAGCAAACACTTGACGCCCAAGCGGGCCTCCAAACCGGGCAGGCGCGCCAGCGCCGGCAGCAATTTCGGCTGGCCGGCCAGAATCAACGTCAGCGGCGGCCGCGTGGGGGCCTCGATGTTCAACAGCAGGTGCAAAATCTCAAGCGCCTCGGTGTCGAGCAGCAATTGGGCTTCGTCGATGGCGATCACCGCGTGGCATTCGCGCCGCGAATTCTCCAGGAAAAAGCGCGCGAGCCGGCGCAAGCTTTCGTCGAGCGGCACCGCCGACGCCCCGCCCTCGACGGCCCCCAGCTCGGCGGCCAGATAGGCCAGCAATTCGCTCTGGGACATTTTGGGAAACACGATATGGACAAACGGCGAAAACGACTCGCCTAGCTGCCGCCTGAGCGAATGGATCAAGAGCGTCTTGCCGACTCCGGCGGCCCCGGCCAACAGGGCGGCCCCGCGGTGGTTTTCCACCGCGTAGCGCAATTTGAGCAGAGCGCCCTGGTGCACTTCGCTCGGATAGTAAAACCGCGCGTCGGGGCAGTTTTCGAACGGCCGCGAGTGCAACTGCCAATATGCCTCGTACATCGCGTGTGACCTTTGCCGGTTATGGATTTTGAGGTTGATCTTTGGGTGAGCCGGGGCCGCGTAGGAATCGGGCTCCCGCCCGCCGTCGCTTGCGCCTTCGTCAATCTGAGCGCCAATCGCCGGATGCCGCCAATTCGCGGGCTGGCGCGGCTTTGGATTCGTTGGGTCCGGCGGGCTCGCCCGAACTGGCGGGCGGCACGAAGTTTTCAATCACGGCGGCCAGCGGCAAACCGGCCCGGCGGAGTTTGGAGCTGGCGGCAATCAACTCGTCGGGCGACGTGGTGCGAACATTGTGAATCAGGTACAAGGCATCCAGGCGAACGGCGGCGGCGAAACTCGCGAAGTCGGCAATCGTCGTCTGGCCGACCAGCGCCATCGTGTCCAACAGCACCAGGTCGTAGTGCTCGCGCAGCGTGCCAAAAATCCCGGGCGCGCGGATCGAGCCGGCCAACTGCGAAACGGCCACCGCCGGGCCGCGCCAGGGCAAGAGCGTCACGCCGTCCTCGACGGCCGTGATCAGCGCCTCGCCCAGCGGCAGCTCGCTGGAGAGCAGATCGTCCCAGCCGCTGTGGGCTGAAATGCCGCACGAGCCTACGAGCGTCGGGTTTTGGGGATTGACATCGACGACCACGGGACGCAGCCCGCGAGCGGCCATGTGTTTCGCCAGCGCGAGTGAAATGGTCGTGCTGCCGTCGCCGCGCGCGATGCTGGCCACCGCGACGCACTTTTGCCCCTGGCCCATCCGCTCGATCAGTTGTTCGGTGAATCGATCCCAGTCGCGGCCGGCGCGCACCAACAGCTCGCCGCAAGCCGCCGGCCAGGCCGCGCGATCGATTTCCAACAAGGCGCGAAACGACTCGTAATTCTTGGGCCGCGGCGCGAAGCTCGACGGCGGAAGCGGCGGGCAAAGCGCGTCGTGGGCAACGGGCGGCTGGTCGGAACGGTCGGAATGCTCGGTCGCGCGGAACGACGGCGCGCCGGCCGGCGGCTTCGCCGGAGCGGCTTTGGGCGGACGCGGCGCCTCGGCCCCTTTCCGGGTGGCCGCCGTCTGTGGCGCCGTCGAAAGTTCGAACGCCTTGATGAATGCTCGGTCGAGCGTCGTCATTGCGGCACCGGAACGGTGATACCAAGTGGTTGGGCTTTGCCCGGCTGGGAGCCGTCCGGCGGCTGATTCGCGTGCTCGTCTGGGCGCCGGGCGGTGCGCGTTTCCGGCCGCGGCGCAGCGGCCGGCGGCGCGGCGCGGTTGGCTGAGTCGTTCCAATTCGGGTCGTTCCAATCGGGCAGCTCGGGCGCGGCCGACTCGTTTTGATTCGTCGGTTGACCGCTTGGATTCGGATCGGGAAATGTCGGCGCGGAAGGGGAACGGGCGCGCGATGGTTGACCCGCGGGCGGTTGCGATACGGAAGCGTCGCCTGGGCCATTCCAGGCTGGCTGCGCCGATTCCCAGCGGGCCGGCGGCTTCCAAGCCGGGGCATCGTTGACGTCGCGCGCAGGCGGCCGGCCGCCGCCGAAAATGAGCCACAGGGCCACGAGGCCGCCTAAGCCGATGCCGGCCCACTGCGCGACCGAGCCGACCTTGAACTGCTTGCTGGGCAGATTCCTGACGATGGCCGCCAAATCGGGCAGCCGCAATGCCGTCTGCGGCCGCGGGGCGTCGTTGATCGCGAGCAGGTCCGCGTGGGGCTGGCCCCCGGCCGGTGCGATTTCTGCTCGCAAGGTATGCGGCCGGCGAACGTTGACAACGGCCGGGTTTTGGGTGTCCGGGCTTTGTGTCCCGATCGGCTCGTGCGACGAGGTGGTGGCAGCCATATAAATGCCTGTCTGTATGCCCAGTATCGCGATAAGGCGAAGCGAGCGCGCATGGTTGTGGCTGATTCTCGTATCGGTTGGGGTCGTAGCGATCTTGAGCCCTATCCGAAATGCGGCGAATGGCGATGCTGGGAACCTTGGGCCCACTTGATGTTTTGCCGCGTGCTACTGCTTGCTTATCAAGCAGCGTGTGTCGAGCAAGGCTGGACGAGCCACCGCGTGGCACGACGCGGCACGCCGGGGCATTGCATGGAGGCCGCACCCCTCGGGGTGCGAAAGCACCCGCGGGCGCGCGAACCCGGCTGCCGGCCGGGGGCTCGTGAATGGAAACAAGTCCAAGCAGGCAAACCGTTTGCTTGACCTGGGCCGATAAACTTAGACGGGCCATGATTGGTTGCAGGTTGGCATGCTCTGTGCGATAGTTGTCCAGATGGGCCCCCAGGCGTCGCGCCCTAGCGCCGGCATCCCCCGCATTTCTCGCGCAAAGCCAGCCCGCAGGACCAGTTCCGGCTCGAACAACACTTCCCATCCGGCTCCTTGAGCGATTGCGTTGATGGCCGTCATCCAACAAGTCCAGACTCGCGAAACCCTGGAAAAGCTGCTCGAGCAGCGAATCCTGGTGCTGGACGGCGCCATGGGCACGATGGTGCACGCCCTGAAATTCACGGAGGCCGATTTTCGTGGCAGCCGGTTTGCCGACCATCCGCGCGACTTAAAAAACTTCATCGACATCCTCGCCCTGACCCAGCCCGAGGCGATCGAGAACATCCATCGCCAGTATCTCGAGGCCGGCGCCGACATCGTGGAGACGAACACATTTGGCGCGACGGGAGTGGCGATGGCCGATTTCGGTCTGTCGGATCAGGTTCGCGAGCTGAACCTGGCGGCCGTAGCGCTCGCGCGCCGGGCGGTCGACGAGATGAACCTGCGGACGCCCGAGGCGCCGCGCTTCGTCGCCGGCTCGATCGGCCCGACCAACAAACAGCTTTCGATTGCCGGCAATCTGGCCGACGCGGGCCATCGCTCGGCCACGTTCGACCAGATGGTTGCTACGTACACCGAACAGGTCGACGCGCTGGTCGAGGGAGGGGTCGATTTGCTGTTGTGCGAAACGGCTTTCGACACGCTGGTGATGAAGGCCTGCCTGTTCGCCATCGAGGGGTACTTCGAGGAGCACGGCGTCCGCTTGCCGGTGATGGCTTCGTTCACGGTGTTCGAGGGGGGCCGAACCCTTTCGGCCCAAACGGTCGAGGCCTGCTGGAATTCGATTTCGCACGCCCTCTTGCTCTCCGTGGGCATCAACTGCGCGCTGGGGCCCGAGATGCTGCGGCCCTACGTCGAGGAGTTAGCGCGGATCGCGCCGGTGTATCTCAGTTGCTATCCGAACGCGGGCTTGCCGAATGCTTTCGGCGGGTTCGACGAAACGCCCGAGATGATGGCCCGCACGTTGGGCGAATTCGCCGCCAACGGCTGGCTGAATATCGTGGGGGGGTGCTGCGGGACAACGCCCGCGCATATTCGCGCGATCGCCGAGGCCGTGGCCGACAAGCCCCCGCGGCGCCGGCCTAAGATTGAGCCGCTGACGCGGCTGAGCGGGCTGGAGCCGCTCACCATTCGCCCGGACAGCAACTTCATCACGATCGGCGAGCGCACCAACGTCACCGGCTCGAAGAAATTCGCGCGGCTGATTCTGGCGGACCAATACGACGCGGGACTGGCCGTGGCCCGCGAACAGGTCGAGGCGGGGGCCAACATCATCGACGTCAACATGGACGAAGGCATGCTCGACGGCGAGGCGGCGATGACGCGGTTCCTCAGTTTGATCGCCGCCGAGCCGGAAATCTCGCGCGTGCCGATCATGGTCGACAGCTCCAAGTGGTCGGTCATCGAAGCGGGGCTCAAGTGCGTGCAGGGCAAGGGGATCGTCAACTCCATCAGCCTCAAGGAGGGCGAGGAGCAGTTCCTGCACTACGCGCGGCTGGTGCGACGCTACGGCGCCTGTGTGGTCGTAATGGCTTTTGACGAGCAGGGTCAGGCCGCGGAAACCGATCGGAAGGTGGAAATCTGCCGGCGGGCATACCGCCTGCTGACCGAGAAGGTGGGCATGCCGCCCGAGGACATCATCTTCGACCCCAACATCCTGACGGTCGCCACGGGGATCGAGGAGCACAACAATTTCGCGGTCAACTTTTTCGAGGCCACGCGGCGGATCAAGGAGCTTTGTCCCCGCGCAAAAGTCTCCGGCGGCGTGAGCAACGTCTCGTTTTCGTTCCGCGGCAACAATGCCGTGCGCGAGGCGATTCACGCGGCATTTCTCTATCACGCGATCCGCGCCGGAATGGACATGGGCATCGTCAACGCCGGCCAACTGGCCGTGTACGAGGAAATCCCCAAGGACCTGCTCGAGCTGGTCGAAGACGTGCTCTTGAACCGCCGACCCGACGCCACCGAGCGACTGGTGGCGTTTGCCGAAACGGTCAAACAGGAATCGACCGGCGGCCTGGCGGCCTCGGCGGCCTGGCGCAGCGAGCCCTTGGAAGAGCGGCTGGCCCATTCGCTGGTGAAAGGGATCGTCGACTATATCGACGAGGACGTTGAAGAGGCGCGGCAAAAGTACGACCGCTGCCTGGCCATCATCGAAGGGCCGCTGATGAACGGAATGCAGATCGTCGGCGATCTGTTCGGAGCCGGCAAAATGTTTCTGCCGCAGGTGGTCAAAAGCGCCCGGGTGATGAAAAAGGCGGTCGCCTATCTGCTCCCCTACATGGAACAGGAAAAGCAGGCGGCCGGCATCGAGTCGCGGCAGGCCCGCGGCAAGATCCTGTTGGCCACGGTCAAGGGCGACGTGCACGACATCGGCAAGAACATCGTCGGCG
>JBBDNV010000043.1:0-6887 GCA_040877415.1 Pirellulales bacterium | reverse complement strand
ATCCTGGGCCGCTACGCGGCCGCTAGCAGTCGCAGATGTGTAGAACAACGAGGTCAGCGACCCCGGATGGGCGGAACGCAGGCCGGTCAACTCAGAACACCGCCCTCACTGAGGCCGGCTACAAGTTGCTTTGGCGGCACCCCGCAGCGACAATGCTCGCGTGACGGACCGCTAGCCGGCTGGCGGGATGGTCCGGTCGAGATGCCACATGAGATCGCCGGCCAGAAATGGTTTCGAGATCACCGCGGCGATGCCCAAGCGGCGCGCAAGCTCCACGTCGCCGGCGCGCGGAAAACCGACGATCGCCAGCACCGGCGCGCCGCCCGCGCGGCTGCGCAGCTCGGCCACGCGCCGCTCGTCGGTCATTCGACCGATGGTCGTGTCCCACAGCACGGCCCCCCTTCGGGCGAGGCGAAATCGTCCCTCGTCGGCGGCCACTAAGGTGTCGAACCCCCCCGCGCGGCAAAGGTCCTCAAGCGCCTCCGCGGCCGCCGCGCTCGCGGCGCATATGGCGATCGTGCCGGAACGTTTTCGATCGAAGGTTCCCTCGCTGGCCAGCATCCGCTCGTCGGGGGTGGCCGTAACGGGCAGTGTCCAGCTCGGGTTGACGCCCTGCCGGACCCTCTCCAGCTCGCGCGCCATACGAGCTTCCCATTGGTGCCAATAGGTCGCCAGACAGGCCGCCGGCGGGCGACCGCTGCGCGACTCGCCCTCGCACCACGTGCCCAACATGCGCCACACCCGGGCCAGCGGAACCTGCTTTCGCACCAGAGCGAGCGACGTAGCGCTAAACTCCCCGCCGCGCGATTCGGCCAGCACCACGAGCTCGGGCGAAGGCGCTGCGCCGGTCTCGAGCATGCGGATGGCTTCCGGCACGTCTGGCGCACAAGCGACGTTCACGCTGCCGTCGGCCACGACCGCCGAATCCCGCTCCAGGCTGCCGATCAGTAACGCTCGAATCATGATTGCTCGGGAAACCGCGGACAAAAAAAGTGCCCTGCGCGTCTGGGCACAGGGCACTTTAAGATTCAACTGCTGCCGGATGGAAGAGCAAATCTCCGCCAGGGCAGGCATTTCGTGCACTAGTCTTGAGGCACCTCGACGACTTCCTCGCCGGCCATTGTCGACATCCATTGATACGTCAACAGGTTGATGTCTTCGCTCAAAAAGTGCACCGATCCGTCGCAGAACATGAAGTTGGCCCCGCCCGGATGATCGCTGCGGACGTTGCCGGTCATGTGTTTACTCGGGTTGTAGTTCTTCGGCCAGTTCAACCTGTAGTTTTTGTGTCCCACGGCAAGATTCATGCTTCGAGTGCAGAGCCCGCACTCCGCGGAATGCATTTGCGTTTCCGCGATGGGATTCTTGTTGATCGGCTCCAGCGTGCAAAAGTACATGTTCGATTCGAACAACTTGGCGATCGTGGCAACCTCGTAAAAAGTCACCTGGCCGCAGATCCATGGCGTCCAGCCGGTGTAAAATCGACCCTTGAAATCGTAGGCCCGCGCCTTGTATCGATTGACATTGTCCTGGCCGTCATTCATGGAGCAAAGCGGCCACGAAGGCCCATAAGCAATCTCACCCATGGCGATGGTGCTGGAGGTGCCATCGGTAATCTTGCGAATCGGCACAGCCCAGTTAACGTCGAACAACCCGCGCTCGGCCTTATCGACCTTCTCGGGGTGGTTGCACCAGGTATCGGTTGCGCCTTTGCAAATACCATAGTTCGTGGTGCCGTACAATTGGCCCACCTTGTAACTTCCCGTCACGCCAATCAGGAAGATTTCGTTGAGAATCTTGTCCTCGTAGGGGTTTTCGCCGTTGTTCGAGGGGCACGCAAAGACCGGGATGACGGTCGCCGGGACGATGGCAAATTGCGGGTTGGTGCTGCCGCCCCACTGATGCTGCCAGTCTTGCTTGGGGTCGTACAAGCTCTTCAGCCCCTCTTCCTCGAAGTACGGCAACAGCATGCCGTGGAAGCTGGAGAACAGGTGGTTGTCGCTAATGCAGCCATCGCCCGACTCAGGGGGAGGCATGCAACCGCCGGGCGGAAACGTCTTGTGCGTATCGTGGTAGGTCTGCATGGCCACGCCGAACTGCTTCAGGTTGCTCACGCAATTGGCGCGGCGGGCCGCCTCGCGCGCGGCCTGAATCGCCGGGAGTAGCAGGGCCACGAGCACCCCAATAATGGCGATCACCACCAACAATTCGACCAGCGTAAAGCCACGTCGTTTGCGAATCATAACGCCCCCTCCGCTTTGATTTAGATGGTCCTCGACTGAGTCGACCCACACCTCGTGGCCGGCTGGGAAATGATGGCACGATAAAACTGCCGCGGGCACTCGTGCAGCGTCAATACTCTGAAGGGTGCCACGGGTGGCTTGTCCACCCGTGCTGCCTGGACACTCACTTGACAAGCAACGAATGCACCCAGCACATTTTGCGTCGCGCTGCAATAGCCGCTTCCGCGCGTCACTTAGTATCTACATTTCAACCCCAGTTGTCAAAGGAATTCCCCTGTAGCCAGGGTCCGTCCCCTGTAGCCGGGGTCCGTCCCCTGTAGCCGGGGTCACTGACCCCGGCCTCACTGAGGCCGGCTACAATTCGCCCCGGCACAACAATCCTGCCGCCCCGTCCGGGCTTGGGTGGGACGGCGCCTAACCAGAATTCCAGGGGCTTGCGCCCCTGGCTATTTACTTGTCGCCGCTTCGCGGCTGCCCCAACGGGGCACTCGTCAATAGCCAGGGGCGCAAGCCCCTGGGGCGCTGGACGGGTCGTTTACCACCGAAATCGGATTCAGGTAAGCCCCAACGGGGCGACAGTATCCTCTGCCTCCGCTCCAAAATCCTCAATCCCAAACGTACCGTTCGTCCCACTCCAAATCGTGCCGCCTTCCGCGCTCATCCTTCCGCCAAAAGCGCCCGGTCGCGATCGACGAGGACTCGCTGGGCGGCCCTCGCGTCCGGCGCCGCGCGCAGCGCCTCGACCAGCGCCGGGTCGCTCACCAGCCGGCTCAGCCGGGCCAAAACGCGCAAGTGGCCTCGATCGTTGACCGACAGAATCAGGAAGAACAGGTCGGTCAGCACGCCGTGCGCCGCCCCAAACGGAATCCCGCCCTCGGTGCGGCCGAAGGCCACAAACGCCTGCCCCAGGATGCTGGCCATCGGGCGTCGGGGATGCAACAGCGCCAGGCCGTTTTCCAAGGCCGTGGGCAGCATGTCTTCGCGGGCCCGCACGGCTTCGGCCATCTTGGCCGTGTCCCATAGCCAGCCGGTTCGGGCGGCCACTTCGACCATCGAGGTGATCACGCTCGCGCGCGTGCGGGCGGGCAGGGGAACGGCGATGGCCTCGAGCGGGAGCATTTCGACCAGCGAAATCTCGGCCTCGTCGGGCTCGGCCGCGGCGCGGCGCAGCACGCCTTCCATCTGGGCCAGCTCTTCGTCGCTCGACAGTCCGATCCGCTCCTCCAGCCAGTGATGCACCTCGGCCCGAGAAAAACGCCACCCGCCGGCGACTTTGCGCCCGGGCAGTTTTTCTCGCTCCGCCAGCTTTAGCACCTGGGCCGGATCCAAGTGCAGATAGGCCGCCAGGCTTTCGATCCCAAAATCGTCTTCGACCATGATAGCGTTCCCGTCGGCAGCCAAAGAGGAGCGACCCAGGTAAGCACCGTGGGGCTCCCTTAGCGTACATACTAGCGAAGCACATACCAGAGCGATAGCAATTCCGTCGCTTGCGCTTCGGCTGGTCTTGACAGGGGTCCGAGAATCGCCAAAATCCCGCCACGATTTTGGCGGGCAGCCGGTCGGCACTTCCCAACAAGCTCCGCGTGACCCAACACCCCAACGCCGGTGCGTAAGGCACGGAGGCCAAGCGCTCATGTCGCAACCGTTCTCAACCACTCGGCCGCACCTATTGCGCGAGCTCGTCGACGGCGCCCCGTTTGCCGGCAACGCCGACGTTCGCGTGGCAAGCTGCTCGTGCGACTCGCGCGCCTGCCGGCCGGGCGATCTTTTCGTGGCCATCTCGGGCACGCGCGTCGATGGGCACGACTACGCCCTCGAGGCCGTGGCCCGGGGCGCGGCGGCCATCGTTGCCGAGCGTCCCCTGGCCGCCGGCGTCCCGGTGTGCGTGGTTCCCGATTCGCGCGAGGCCTTGGGGCAAATCTGTCAGGCATTGGCCGGACGGCCGAGCCGCCGGCTGCGCGTGATCGGCGTCACCGGCACCAACGGCAAGACGACGACCTCGCAGTTGATCGCCAGCGTGCTGGCGGCCGGGGGCTATCGCGCCGGCGTGCTGGGCACGCTCGGGTACTCGGACGGAATCGAAGCGGCGCCGGCCGACTTGACGACTCCCGCGGCACCCGTTTTGGCGCATTGGCTGGCACGCATGGTCTCGGCCGGATGCTCGCACGCGGTCGTGGAAATCTCGAGCCACGCCATCGCCCAGCGCCGCATCGCCGGCCTGGAGCTGGCCGCGGCATGTCTCACCAACCTGGCGCGCGACCATCTCGACTATCACGAAACGCTGCTCAACTACCACGGCATCAAGAGCCGGATTTTCGAACGCCTCGGCCCCGCGGGCGTGGCCGTGATCAACGCCGACGACCCGGCCAGCCTCGAGTACGCGCCGTTGATTCCCGGCGGCGTGCTTTCGGTCGGCATGCGCCGGCCAGCCAACGTGACGGCCGCGCTGGTCGAGCGTTGCAAGAGCGAACAAACGTTTCTCGTCACCGCCGGCGAAGCGACCGCCGCGGTGCGCACCGCCATGATCGGCGATCACCACGTTTCCAACTGCCTCGTGGCCGCGGCCGTCGGGCTGGCCGAGGGAATCGACCTGCCCTCTATCGCGCGCGGACTGGAAAACGTCACCCGCGTCGCCGGACGACTGGAACGCATCGAATGCGGTCAACCGTTCGGCGTTTACGTCGACTATGCCCATACGAGCGACGCTTTGGCCGTCGCGCTTGCCACGGTGCGCGAAGTGACCGCCGGGCGGCTGATTTGCGTCTTCGGCGCCGGGGGAAATCGCGACTCCAGCAAGCGCCCGCTGATGGCCAGCGCCGTCGAACGGCGCGCCGACGTGGCGATCGTCACGACCGACAATCCGCGTTACGAGGATCCCCGGGCGATCGCCGCCGAGGTGATCGCCGGCTTCGAGCGCCCCGGCGAGGCCCGCTACGTGCCGGACCGCGCGCAGGCGATTCATTACGCGCTGTCGCTGGCCACGGCCGACGACTCGGTGCTGGTGGCCGGACGCGGTCACGAAGCGTATCAGATCGCCGGTGGCGAGCGCCGCCCGCTCGACGATCGCGAAGTGGCGCGGCGCTATCTGTACAACCTGGAACCCGCGTCGCGCTACGGCGCGCTGGCGGGCGTGGCCAATTCGTAGAGTTTCCCGATTGCACATGCACGACTTGACGGTCAAACAGTTGCACGAAATCGTCGGCGGCCGGCTGCGGCTGGCAACGCTGCCGCCGCGCCACGGAGAATTGGCCCGCGTGCGAAGCGTGGTGACCGACAGCCGGCAGGTGCGCAAGGGCGACGTCTTTTGGGGTCTGCCGGGCACGCGTTTCGACGGATCGCACTTCGCCGGCGAAGCCTATGCCCGCGGAGCCGAGGGCGCCGTGGTGGGCCAAAAATACGTGCAGCCCTGGCCCGGTTGCTGGAGCCTCGAAGTGGCCGAGGCGCAGCAGGCCCTCGCAGGGCTGGCACGCTGGAACCGCGATCGTTTCCGCGGGCGCGTCGTGGCCGTCACCGGCAGCGTCGGCAAGACCACGACGCGGCAAATGATCCGCGCGGTGCTCGAGCGCAAATTCTGCGGCACGGCCAGCCCGAAAAACTACAACAACCACGTCGGCCTGCCGCTGTCGATGCTGGCCATGGCTCCCCATCACGATTTTGTCGTGCTGGAAGTGGCCGCCAGCGCCCCGGGCGAGATTTCCCGGCTGGCCGGCTTGTGCCAGCCGCACGTCGGCGTCATCACGCGCGTTGGCGACGCGCATCTGGGCGGGTTCGGCTCGACCGACGGAGTGGCGCAGGCCAAGGCCGAATTGATCGACGCGCTGCCCGCAAGCGGCTGGGCCGTGCTGGCCGGCGACGACTCGCACTTGCGAAAACTCGCCGCGCGCTTTGCGGCCAGCGTCGTGTGGTTCGGCCGCGCGCTCGACAACGACCTGGTGGCCACCAACGTCGAGAGCCGCCAGGGCCAATTGAGTTTCGACGTCGACGGCACGCGGATGTCGGTGGCGGTCTGGGGACGCCACCATCTCACGAGCGCCCTGGCGGCGGTCGCCGTGGGCCGGATCTTCGGCCTCTCGGACGCCGAAATCCGCCAGGGACTGGCCGAGTTTGAGCCCGCCCCGATGCGCTGCCAGATCACCCGGGTCGGCGGCGCGACCATCATCGACGACACCTACAACGCCAGCCCGGTGGCCATGCGCGCCGCGCTGGAACTGTTGCGCGACTTCGACGCCCCCGGGCGGCGGATCGTCGTTTGCGGCGACATGCGCGAGCTCGGTGAAGCCGCCGCCCATTTGCACCGCCATCTGGGCGACCAGGTTGTCTCGCTGTGCGGCGCCGATTTGTTGGTCGCCTGCGGCCAGCACGCCGGCGAAGTCGTGGCCGGCGCGCAGGACGCTGGTATGCCGCAGTCGCGGGCCGTCGCGGTCGCCGGGCCGGACGAAGTGCTCGCGCACGTTGAAAGCGCGCTTGCGCCCGGCGACGTCGTGCTGGTCAAGGGCTCGCGGGCCCTGGCCATGGAACGACTCGTCGAAGCACTTCTGGCCCGCGAGCCGAGCTGCGCCGCATGAACCGAACACGTTTCACGGAACCATTTGTGAGCTCCATCGACGGTGTAGAGTTTGCGGGAACTCGACACTACCCTCCCTC
>JBBDNV010000042.1:0-36240 GCA_040877415.1 Pirellulales bacterium | reverse complement strand
CCGGCAACAGATAGGCCCCGCCTAAACCACCGCGTCACCTCTCGACTCTACTCCCTTCGGCGAATGAACGTTTTTGAACGCACAGATTCTGCTGAAGACCCTGCTTCAGATGCGCCGAGATTGAGGAACAACTTCTCGCCTATTTGGTCAGGCATGGTAGACTATTCATCTCGTGAGGTCATCCCACACCAGTCGGACCGTGCTCGATATACCTCAACACGAACTCCTGCGATTGCTGCGGTCCATCCATCCGTCCGAAACGTTCGCCGTATTCCCTTCCGAAGTTAGGCCATTGCTGGTGAATCAGTCCCCCGAAAGACAGTTTCTCAGGAAAATGTTGAAACCGGTCGAAGAGGAAATCGCCGATGTGATGCCACGTCACTTGTACAAGGTCAGCGTAACGTCTGTCCAATTCGTCATTCATCCGCCTCCCAACGCAGACGTATTGGAGAACGATCTGTTCGTCTTGCCAGCGAAGGTCTCGATACATCGCTATTGCGATTTGCTCAATCTGTGCCTCTTCGGCAAATCCAAGCCGTCGAACGACGCGTTGCATGTTTCCTTGGCGCGAATCGCTCCAGGGGCCATTGATGTTGCACACATCGAGTTTGACTTCAACAAGAAGAAACAAGATTTGGCGATAGGTCGCCAACTTTACGAGACAGTCGTCGTCCTTCATCGGTTTTTCGCCAATGATCTCTCGGCTATGCGGAAACCTCACGGCAATAAGGTCGGCCTCAGTCAACGGATTCCGACGAACAACGTCCGGGTGGACTATGAAGCCGGGGATCGACAGAAAACCGTTCAGTCGGAAGTACCAGCTCGCCACATGCTCCGCCCGTTCCCCTCGATTTCGCCGTCCATCAACGTCTGTCAACGGCACGTCTCCGGTCTTGCTAGGTACAACCAAGTAATGTTTTGGGCTGCTGAGTGCCACTGCTGGCTTGTCGAGCAGTGCAACCTCACGGACTCGTGGCGTTAAGCCAGCATCTCGTCCAGGAGCTTCATCTCTTCGTCGTCGATGCCGGCATGTTTCAACTTCAACTTGTCGCGGCTGTCGATGCCCAGGCCGATCTTGATGCCGTGACGGATGAACGGGTTCTCCCAGATCGAGTATCGCTGCAAGCGGCGTTCGGTGCCGTAGCGCTTGAGCACCGCCACGCCCGTGGCGTCGGCGGCGATGCGATCGCGGCTGGCGACCACGAGCTTCGGATCGACCGAGTCGCCGTGCGACGGGCCGCCGAACACGAAACTCTTCGTACCGTCCAGAATGTTCAAGGCCGGCGTAATGCCCAGGTTCAATTCGGCGACGCGGTGCACGAGCGGCTCGGCCTCCTCGATGTCCTGCTGGCGCCCTTCGGGTCCCAGCCGGCGACGGCTGCCGGGGGCTTTCTGGTCGAAAAGGCTGTTGGAGCCTTTGAAGGCCGTGTGGAATTCGCGACGCGTCCGATGGTGGCTCATGCCCACGAACGCCTTCATCGACATCGTGAACCACGCCTGGAAGTGCGTCTTGATCACCGGCACGTTGATCACGTGATCGACGGCGAATAGCAATTCGGCAAGCTCAAAGCCGTTGGGCCAGTTGTCGGCTTTTTCCGGCTTGACGCGGCGCCACATCTCGGCGCCTTTGCGGCCCAAACGTTCCAGCTCGTCTTGGCAATCCTCGAGACCGACGGCCACGACAGGGGCCTTCAAGTCGCTCTTGGCCTGCTCCACGGCGTCGACGTGCCCGACCTTTTTCATCACGTCGATGGTCTTGGGCGTCGAGGTGTCGAAGATCGGCGAAAAGCTGCGGTCGGCCACGATGATGCGCTTCGGCCCGCGCTCGGCGGCGAGCTTGATCACCGCGTACAGCACTTCGGGGCTGGTCGTCGTCGGGTTCACCACGGCGCCGGTTACGTTCGGCTTGACGAGCACGGTCTGTCCTTCGCGGATGAAGTCCATCCCGCCGGCCAGCTCGACGGCCTTGCGAACCGCCTCTTCCATGTTGGAGCCGCGGGCGATTCCGACGTCGGCGCTTGCGGGAGCCGCCGGTTGGTCTTCACCGAAAGCAAGCCCGGGCAGCATGAGGTGGCCGGCGAAACTCGCGGCCAACGACGCGCCCCCCGCCTCGCGCAGAAAATGCCGCCGATGGTGACAGACTCGAGCCTGTGACATGATTGGTCCTCGCATCAGTCGGAAAAATCCCCCGACGAAGCGGGGGCTGACTTTGGATTGTAAATGCCGACTTCGACAAGCCCGCTCCCCTCTTCCGCCAGGGGAGAGGGCTACGGTTTCGATTGTAACCACTTCTCCATGCCCGTGCGAAGTGCTTGGGCGCGTTTGTTGAGGTCCTTGGCCTTGTCGGCCGGGATTTCCTTCGACGTGTGGACCACTAGCATCGTGTCGTTGCGTAGTTGGGCGACGTCGTCCTGAAACTCGCGGGGGATCGGCGCCTCTTCCGCGATCCGTTTGCGGCGCACCTTGCCCATCACCTGCCACATTCGGTCGTTCTGGCGGACGACCGAAAGGAGATTGGGAAACTCCTGGTCCATCTTCTCGTGGCAGTCGCCGCACATCGCTTCGAGCTTGAAGTCGGGGGGCGGATTCCCGATGTCGTGGTTGCCGTGACAGTCAAAGCACAAGGGGTATTCGGTGTTGATGCGTTTGCTGAAATCCCAATGGTGGGGACCCGCGGCCAGCGCCTCGGCGGCTTCGGCGTGGCAATCGCTGCAGCCCTGGATGTGTGCGCTCTTTTTGGTGCCGATGAAGCCGAACGCTTCCTCGTGCGCCTTGACGTCGTCGACCGTGTTGCCGCCGTGGCAGTCGTAGCAGGTCATCTCCTGCAAGTCATGGACGCTGCGGACCAAATTGACGACCGCCGCGGTCAATTCGCGCCCCGCCGTCAGGTGACAGGCGGCGCAGTTCGAGCCCACCAGCGGCAGCGGATGATCGGCGGGCCAGTTCTTCGGCTTTACGAGTTTCTTGACGGCCGGCTGGCCCTCAGCCCGGCTCTTGGCCGAAGCTTTATCGGCCTCGGCCGCCTTGAGAAACGTTGCGGCCACGAACAGGCCGGCGAGAACTGTGGCGGCGACGGCCGCCTGCGCCCGGGAAACGCGGCCTGAGGGTTGGACGATTTCGCGGCCGATGACCAGAACGACTCCGGCCAGCACAACCGCGAATAAAGCCAATTCCACAGTGACTTCCTCACGTCGGGCGTGCCTATTTCCAAGTGATGTGTGGGGGCAACGTGATGCTTTCAGGCTAATGGCGATGCGGCGCGAAGTCAAGCAACGGGCCGAGGGGCGGGCCGAGGGGCGGGCCGAGCGATACGAGCATCAAAACGTGCTCTTATTCCCACGCGCCTTCGGGTATCGGCTTGGCTTCGACGATTTCGATCGTCACCTTGTCGGGGCCCTCGACCAGGAAGCTCTTCATACGGAATTCTTTCTTGTCGGTGATCGGCTCGATGATCCGGGCCCCGGCCGCTTGCACGCGGTCGTAGACCGGCTGAATGTCGCGATAGGAAAAGCCGACGCGGTCGATCGGGCGGCCGTTGGTCGGCTGGATGTCCACCAGCGGCTCGTCGGGCCACCACGGCGGCGAAGGAGTCATGTCCGGCTTGCCGAAGAAAATCATCGTCACGTTGTCGCATTGGATCACGTTGGCCCAAATCCCCCGCGAAGCCGCGAGATCTTGGGGCTTCTCGCGGCGCGGCAACCGCGGCTTAAGGCCCAGCAGCTTCGCATACCACTCGACCGATTCATTCACGTCGGTGCAAAAGAAATGCACGTGGGCAAACCGGTGGTGCCCCATCGTGTTGATCTCGATCAGCTCCTTGTCCGGGCCGCTGATGTACATGTAATAGTTGTCGGCGCCGCGCAGCGGAGAAAGGGGCGTGTGGATCGTTACGTCGTGCCGTGTCCACCACTCGTATTCGTTCTTCACGTCGACGCCGCCCCAGCCGATGTGCCAGATGCCCGTGTTGAGCTTGCTGTCGGGCGCCTCGTCCACCTTGTTCAAGAGGATGAACGACCGCTCCGTGAAGAGCGCGTCCGAGACGCCGCGAAACTTGACCGGCGTGGCGCCAAACACGCGCGCATAGAACTTTATCGACTCCTGGGGATGGGTGACGTTCAAGAGCACGTGGTGGAACCGGGCCGGCTCGACCGCTTGCTCCTGGGCCGAAAGACGGGCCGTGCTTCCCACGCTTAGCGATGCCGAAAGAAACAACGCGGCCAGTACGGAGGCACTTCGCCCGGGCCGAATCATCGACGGGTCTCCTCGTTTGAGTTGCCATCCGCACGCAATCGCCCGACGTGCCGCCGACGATCCGCGCGCCGGGCCGCCCAACGGGCCTAATATATCCGGGCCGAATGTCGCGTGCACGGTCGCCGGTCGTGGACTTTGGCCCACCCAAGGATTAAGCTGTCAAGCAGCGATTGGCCCGTCCAACGCAACCCCTCCCAAGAAATGCCCGCCAGGTTGCCAGCCATGATCGCCCGCCGCATTGCCGTCGGCTTCGCGCGAGCAGCCTGCCTGACGCTCCTCTGCGCGCAGGCGCGATGCGGCGAGCCTTCGCGCGCCGACGTGGAACAGTTTGAGCAGCGGGTGCGGCCGCTGTTGGCTGCCCGCTGCTGGAAATGTCACGGCGAGGAGAAACAGGAGTCCAGCCTGCGGCTCGATTCGGCGGCCGGCGTCACGGGCGGCGGCGATTCGGGCCCGGTCGTCGTGCCCGGCGATCCCGATGAAAGCCGGATGATTCGGGCCATTCGATACGCGGATGACCCCAAGATGCCCCCGGACGGCCAACTGAGCGACGCCGAGATTTCGGTGCTGACCAATTGGGTCAACGACGGCGCCCGCTGGCCGAATTATCCCGAGGAAGCCGAATCGGCCGACGACGCGCAGTGGAAGGCGGCGCTGGCGAGGCCGCCCGACCCGGGAGAGCCCGACCCGCTGTGGGCTTTTCGGCCCATGGGCCATCCGCGCCCGCCGGACGTGTCGTCCGGGCGAGAAGCCGTTTCGGACATCGACCGCTTTATCCTGGCGAAAATCGAAGACGAGGGGCTGTCCGTCGCGCCCGCGGCCGACAAGCGGACGCTCATTCGGCGCGCGTATTTCGACTTGCTCGGCCTGCCGCCGCCGGTCGAGGAAGTCGAGACGTTTGTCGCCGACGAGTCGCCCGAGGCGTTTGCCCGGCTCGTCGACAAGCTGCTTGCGTCGCCGCACTACGGAGAGCGCTGGGCCCGGCACTGGCTCGACGTGGCCCGCTACGCCGACAGCGGCGGCTACGAGACGGACATCTACTTTCGCAATGCCTGGCGCTATCGCGACTGGGTCGTCAAGAGCTTGAACGACGACAAGCCGTACAACCGTTTCGTGCAGGAACAGATTGCCGGCGACGAAATCTGGCCCGACGATTTGGCGCTGGCCGGCAGCTACGTGATGCCCAAGGAAAAGCTGGAACATCTCGAAGCGCGCATCGGCACCGGCCTTTTCACGCTGGGCCCGCAGATCCATGAGTCGAACATGGATGCCAAAAAGCTCAGCTACGAGCGGTTGACCGATTGGGCCGACACGACCGGCAGCGTTTTTCTAGGGCTCACTTTGGGCTGCGCCCGCTGCCACGATCACAAATTCGATCCGATCTCGCAGCGGGACTATTACGCGCTGCAAGCGGTTTTCGCCGCCACGCGGGAGGTCGAATTGCCGCTCGTGAACGGCATGGAAATCGCCGACTTCAAACAGTTTTATCCGCGCGTCATCGCCCTGGACGAGGCGCGGCGGGCCTATCGGCTGTTCGAAGAGCGCGTGAAGGGGCGAGCGCTCACGCCCGACGAAGAAGACGAGAAGCGCCGGCTGCGCGATCGGATCGCCGCGGCCGTGCTGGAGCTGCCCGAGGCGGCCGGCTCTTCGCCGAACGACAAATTCGACGGGCTGATGGAGATTCCCACCGCATCGGTGCTGGGCCACGTCGACGGGCCCTTGGTGCTTCCAGTTCACGTGCTGAGCCGCGGCGACCTGGATCGGCCGAAAAAACCCGTGGGCCCCGACATCCCGGCGATCTTGCGCGCAGCGACCGATTTTCGCCGTCCGCTCGGCCAGCCGCTGGAAAGTCGCAAGCAACTGGCCTTGTGGCTCACGTCGCCTGAGCATCCGCTTTTGGCGCGCGTCATGGTCAACCGCATTTGGCAGTGGCATTTCGGCGTGGGGTTGGTTTCGACGGCCAACGATTTCGGCAAAATGGGCCGGCCGCCGAGCCATCCCGAATTGCTCGATTGGCTGGCCCGGCAATTCGTCGAGCAGGGCTTTAGCATCAAGCAGGTGCACCGCCTGATCATGCTCACCGATGCTTACCGCCGGTCGAGCGTTTACCAGGACCCTGCCAACCTGGCCAAAGACGCCGACAACCGCTACTTGTGGCGCGCGAATCGGCGCCGGCTGGAAGCCGAAGCGCTGTGGGATTTCGTGCACGCGACCGCCGGCACGATCAATTTGAAACTGGGCGGCCGGCCCGTGATTCCGCCGCTGGCGGAAGACGAAATATCGGCTTTGCGCGAACCGTGGCAGTGGGCCGTGTCGGCCGATCCCCGCGAGCATACCCGCCGCGGGCTGTACGTTATCGTGCGGCGGAATTTTCTCTTTCCGATGTTCGAGGTGTTCGACAGCCCGGTCAATTCGGTCAGCAGCCCCAGACGCGACGTGACCGTGGTGGCGCCGCAGACGCTGTGGTCGCTCAACAATCGCCGCGCCTGGGAGCAGGCCAAACAGTTCGCCGGGCGGGTGGTGCGCGAAGCGGGCGGGGATCTGGACGCCTGTGTCGAGCGGGCATGGCTGGTTGCGCTTGTGCGGCGTCCGAGCGAATCGGAAAAGACGGGCGCGCTGGCGCTGGTCGAAGCATTGGCAGGCGATGCCGGTTCGAGCGCGCCTTTGGAAGACGCGCCTGGGGATCTGGCCAGGCTGCCGCCGAACGAGGGCGCTGCGCTGGCGAAACTGTGTTTGGCAATTCTCAACTTGAACGAATTCGTGTTCGTCGACTGACAAGGCGGCGACGCACTATGAAATCGACCTGCTGCCATCGGCACGAAGCGGTCATGAGCCGTCGCGAAGCGCTCGTCAAGTCGGGCAGCGGCTTGGGGGCGATCGCGCTTGCGTATCTCGTGGGCCGCGACGCCGCCCAGGCCGCGTTTGGCGGCGCCGCGTCAGCCGCCAGCCCGCTGGCCCCCAGACAGCCGCATTTTCCGGCCAAGGCGAAAAGTGTGATCTCGCTGTTCATGCAGGGCGGGCCGAGCCAGGTCGATACGTTCGATCCCAAGCCCGAGCTGGCGCGCCAGAGCGGCAAACCCCTGCCGGCCAGTTTCAAATCCGACGATCTGAAGCTGCAATTCATGTCGGCCGCCGGCGCCGAATTGATGGGCTCGCCGTTTGCGTTCCAAAAGCGCGGCCAGTCGGGGCTCGAGATTTCCGACTTGTTTTCCGAAACGGCCCGATTTGCCGACGACCTGGCGGTCGTCCGCTCGTGTTATCACGAGTCATTCATTCATGGCCCGGCGCTGAGCCTGATGCACTCCGGCAGCCTGCTGTTGGGGCATCCCAGCGTGGGGAGTTGGGTCGTCTCCGGATTGGGCTGCCAAAGCGAGAATCTGCCGGCCTTCATGGTCATGACCGACGGCGTGATTCGCGGCAGCTCGAGCGCCTACAGCTCGGGCTTCCTGCCGGCCGTTTACCAGGGAACCCTGATTCGCACCGAAGGGTCGGCGATTCAGAACCTGAGCCCGCCCGCGCAAATCACGCCCGCCCAGCAGCGACTGCTGCTCGACCAGATCGGGAAATGGAACAACGAGCATTTGTCGCCGCGCGCCGACGACACGAACCTGGCGGCGCGGATCGCCAACTACGAGCTGGCGTTTCGCATGCAGGCGGCGGCCCCGGAACTGATCGACTTATCGCAAGAGCCGCAGGCGATTCGCGACCTGTACGGCGTCGACGGCGGACCCTCCGCCCGCTTCGGCCGCATGTGCCTTTTGGCCCGGCGAATGGTCGAGCGCGGCGTGCGATTCGTCGAGCTCTATTCCAACGATTGGGACGGGCACGGCGACTGCCCGGGCAATCATCGCGGCAACGCCGACAAAACCGACAAGCCGATCGCGGCGCTGCTGGCGGACCTGAAACAGCGCGGGATGCTCGACACGACGTTGCTGCTGTGGACCGGCGAATTCGGACGCACGCCCGTGATGCAGGGCAACAAGGGACGCGATCACAACCCGTACGGTTTCAGCGTCTGGCTGGCCGGCGGCGGCGTTGCCGGCGGCAAAACGATTGGAGCGACCGACGAGCTCGGCTTTCGCGCCGTCGAGGACAAGGTCCACGTCCACGACCTGCACGCCACGATGCTGGCGCTGTTGGGATTGGACCATGAAAAGCTGACTTACCTGTTCGAAGGCCGCTTGCGGCGGCTGACCGACGTCGGCGGGCAAAATAACCTGGCCGAGCGGCTCGTGCGGGCCTAGACCGGAATCGAGACGCCAGGCCGCGCGCGGGGAATGGAAGCCATGCTTCCCTCGGGCCCGCGCCGGGTTTTGCGGCCACGGGTCTTAACTACTTACCATCAGGAACCAGGTCGTCACGACCGACGTGCCGCTCAACAAGTTCCCGTCGGAGTCGCCGACATAGGCGCGCAGCGAGTGCGGTCCGGACGGCACATCGAAGAGCGTCCAGTCGTCCAGGTAGATAAACGGGTTACCGCCGTCGAATTGGAAATAAACGTTCGCCCCCGGCGGCAGCAGGCCAACCAGGTTGTGGCGGACGTGCACCATATTACTGCCGGTCACGATGGCGCCGTTCCACGGCGTGACCAGGACCACGCGTGGCGCGAGGAGCGACAGATCCTGGATGGGAGCCACCAGCCCGGCGATTTCCTCGCGGGATTCGGACGCGCCTTGCGGAGCCACGGCGCCGCCCATCGAAATACCGTAGGCCGCCCAGTTTTCGGCGTTGGTCAAGCCGGCCTGAGGCGAGCCGATGTTTCCTGGCTCGCGGTTGCCCACCAGCGCCGGGTCGGTTTGCGGCAGCACATACGAGGGGGCCTGTTCACGGTAGAACACCTGAAAATTGTCGCCGGGAACCCGGTTATAGTTGTAGACGCGAACGATGCTCGGCTGCGTCCAATGGACGTTTTCGCCCCCAGCGGCCATACGAATATTCGCCGGCGGCGGTACCAGATCGGGCGCCAGCGGGGCATCCGGTATTTCGCTCTCCAGCTCGAACCAAACGTTGCGCACTTCCAGCACGTTGCCGTGGGGAGGACCGCCGTCGCGAGTGGGAAGCACCACGATGTTCACATAGTTCTTGAGCGTTGTGTTTTCAATCACCGTCGGCCGCTCGATGCCGGGCTCGGTGGCGTCACGCGTAGGCGCTATGATGCCGGTTCGAACGCCCTCGATGCGCGAATTGCGGATGACCAGGGCAAAGTTCTCGTACAATCTCAAGTCCATGCCGACTGTGCCCGCGTCGTTGCGGTCCAGCGCGGCCAGGTCGCCCAGAATCAATAGCTGATCGAACGTGAGGCGGGCGGTGTGATAGGCGTTCACGCCGTCGGTCGAAGTGTTCCATAAGCGCAGGTTCGTGATATGGGTCAGCGGCTGGTTCGGCAACTGGTTGTTTCCGGCAACGAACGCGGCCCACAGGCCGTGGGGGGTCATTCCGTAGGCCTCGTTGTCGGCGACCAGGGTGGTGGGGTTCAACTCGGTGGTCACGCCTTGGCCGGGTTCGTGCTTGTCGGCGCCGCGGAACAGCGGCAGCACGACCGTGCCGGTGAAGTATCCGTCGAAGACAAAGCCGGCGTAGGTGCTGTCGGCCGCGACATTGCCGACAACCAGGTTGCCACCGCGTCGAAACCAGAAGCCCGAGCCGCCCCGGCCATAGTCCCCCTCCTGCGTGCCCCATTTGCCGTCGAAGTGCGTGCCCTGAATGCGGATCGTGATGTTGTCGCGGAACAGATTGCCGATTTCGGAGCCGTCTTCCGTCGCAAGGCCGGCGCCCTGAGCATCGTAAACGACATTGCGGCCGATCAGGCCGAAGCTGGTATCGTGGACCGCGACGCCCCACTTCCGCGAACGCTCGACCGTGTTGCCGACGAATTGGAACTGATAACCGGCGTTGTCCGGATTCTCCGGCCCCATCATGTGGTGCAAATGGACGGCGTATCGGCCGATCTGGTTGGTGCCCAGGTGCGTCACGTTGCCGTCGCCGTCGAACTGGGTGTTGTCGAGGGGGCGCAGCGCGTCGGTGCGGCCCAAGTCCAGAAAGCGGGCGAACTGGATGTCAACGTCCGCGCGCGCCAAAAAAATCGTGTGTCCGCGAGTGCCGCCGGAGTTTTCAGAGCGAATGACCACGTTGCGATTCAACAGCGCGACGTGCGGCAACAGCTCGACGCCGCCGCCGCTGGTGCTGCGCGCTCCCAGGTGATCGTATTGCAGCGGATTCGTCAGAAAGATCCGATTGCCCTCGACGCGGTCGATGACCACTTCCTCCCAGTGAGGCGCAATTTGTCCCACGAGAAACGGCAATTCCTCGGTCGTGCGCACTTGTCGGGTGTCGGGCAGCACCAGGTGGTCTCCCGACTGCCATCCCCCGACGTGCTGCGCCAACAGCAGGCTACGATCGCCCGCCCTTGGCTCGGCGTCCAACCGAAGCCACGTCTGATCAATCTCCCAGCCGTGGATCGTGACCTTTCCGAGCGCGATCAACCCCGTGCCGTACTGGCGCGGATCCAGTTGCAGATCGAGGGGCTGGTCGGCGATGACCAGCTCGGCCTTCACGCTGGAAGCCACCGGCGCGCCGGCCGTGCCGATTTGAAGCCGGCCGGTGGGCATCACGGTGAGGTTCGCCACGACGAGCCGCGTGTCGACCGCGGGCGAAAAGATGAGCGACCCGCTGATCTCCAGTCCGTCAATCCGCGCGTCGTTCACTGCCGTGTATACCACGGCCATGTTTTCCGCGATGGCGACCCCATCGCCGCCCGTCGGCACGCGCCCGAGCGACCAGGTGCCGCTATCGCTCCAGTTGCCGCTGCGAACGGACATGATCGTCGGCTGGGCCACGAAGCGCGGGATGATTTCGGTCTCGGTAAGGATGTGTGTATCCGTCACCACGACCCCGCCGGGATAGTGTTGATCCGGCAAGTGATCTGCGTCGAGCAGCGTCTCGTAGTTGGCCTCGACGTCGATCGAAAGCGGGGTTTCCGTGACGGTGCTGAGCACGATGCGGCATTCGAGCGGTTCGCAATGACAGGAGCGCAACGGGCGGCGCCGTTGGCGAAGTGAGAGGAATTCGGGTTCGAGTTTCATGGGTGGTCGCGCTAGTTGCGTGTGAAGAAGAAAACTCGCCCCTGAGTCGGCCCACGGGCAGCGCGCGGCCCGAGCGCCACGCGCGCTGTCGGCAAAAAGGATCCATCACATCGCCGCGGTGGGTCCCGCGGGCGTTGGGCTTGTGTCGCAGGTGTGCGTAGCTTACTGGAAGTGCCGGCCTGATTGCTAGTGGTAGCGACGCGGCGCTCGGCAACGATTTGCGACACACGAACGTGTTGGGGAGCATGATCTTACGCGCTGGAAGAGACTCTGAGAAATCCGTGCTGACACTCAGACGCTCTTCTAATACTTTTGCCCCCGGCTGAGGCGTCGCGACCTCGGCGGCAAGTCGTTTCAACCAGCCGCGCAAGGCTTTCGGCTTCCGGCTGACCACTTCGGACTGCAAGAGAGCCAATGATGCGCCTTTGCACATTCTATCAGGCGACATGGAAATGTGTCGTGGCGGCGGCCGGCACGGCCATGGTGCTTGCTAGCGGTTCGACCCCCCTGGTGGCGCTCGATGCGGCCCGAGCCGGCGGGGCGATTCCGCCCGTTTCGAGCGCGCCTGACCCAGTTTTTCAACACGCTGCTAGATCGCGCGAATGGCGATGTCCATCAGGTAGTGGACCAGTCCGATCCAGACGACGTCTCCCGAACGCCCGACGGTCCACAGAATGGCCGCCGGCAGCGCCGTGTTAAAGGCGAAGAACACCGCGATGTGAGCCGTCCCGCGGCCCGCCTCGATCGCGCCGGGAACGTGTGCCGCGGCGAACAACAGCGACGGAATGGCGATCGCGGCCGTCATGCCCACCGCCCAGCGCAGCCGCACGAACGCAAACGCCAGCGCCACGCCCTCGAGAAACACCGGGAAAAAATCGACCAGCTTTTCCACGTCGACGGCCGACGCCAGATAGCCGGGCACTTCCCCCAGCTCGCGCCGCAACCCGCTGTAGACCACGATGGCAATCACGCCCAGGACCAGGCCCAAACAGACCTTTTCGGGCAAACGCGTGAGGGACAAAAAGATGGTCTGCAAACTCTGCCGCCGAACGGCCAGCACGATGGCAATCGGCGAATAGATGATGCAATTGTCCGCGAGCCAGCCGATCCGGCCGGCCGCTGTCCCGCCGGTCGGCAACAACCAGCCGGCGCGGTACGCGGCGCCCAACAGAAAGATTCCGGCGCCGGCCGCAAACGTGAGCAGCAAGTCCCAATAGGGATGCTTGGACTCGTCGAGCGGCGGCTCGCTTCGCGCAAGGGAAAAACGCCAGTCGTACGCCAGCCACAGTGCGCAGGCCGTCAGATAAGCCGTCGCCACCGGCCCCAGGAAAAACGCCGTCGCGGTCTGTGGATCCTGCATGGTCTCGCCCACCGAAAAGTCGCGATTCTTCAGTCGCTTATTCGCCGGCCGCGCGTCGATCTTGGCGGCGGATCGGCGGCGATCATTCCAGGGGCGGCAGCACGTCGGGCTGGACCTGATAGCCGTCCGCCAGGGCGTTCGTCATGTTGAACAAACTGGCGATCGCCAGCACCTCGCCGAGCGCTTCGGTCGAAAGCCCCAGCTTTCGCAAGGCGGCCGTATGCGAATTGACGCAATAGGCGCAGCCGTTGGTCGCGGAAACCGCCAAAGCAATCATTTCGCGCGTCGCCGGATCGAGATTCGCCTTACGGCCGGTCGCTTCCGGGTGCATCAGCGTTTTGAGCGTCGTCCAAACCAGCTCCAGTTGCACCGGGTTGGTGGCCAGCACGCGCCACAAGTTCGGCACGAAATCGATGTTCTTGGTCCGCTTGATATCGGCAAAAATCTCCGCCACCCTGCCCGAGGCCAGGCTCTCTTCGACCGGTTTCACGGTGGCGATTCGTTGCTCTTGCATGGACAACCTCGGAGTCTCGTGATGTCGGATTACTTCGCGCTCCCACTGAGCAGCCGCGGCACGTAGGACTCATAACGTGCGTGCGGCGCTTTTCCGTTGGGCAACTTTCGCAGCTTCGCCTTGATCGGTTCGGCCTCGTCGGCGAATTGGTCGAGAGCATTTAAGGCGGCCATGGCGACAAACACGTCGCTGCGGCTCCAGTCGGCGTGATCGGCCAGCACGCGCAGCGCCAGCGGCCGGTCGGCCGGCTCGCCAAACCGCGCAAGCGCTTCGGCGGCCACGATCCGCACGTACGGCGAAGGATCGGCCAGCGAGGCCGCGAGCGATCCGTGACCCGCTTCGACGCCGTCTTTGCCGCGCATCAATAGACCCAGCGCCGCCCAATAGCGGACCGCGCTATCGCGATCCTCAAGAGACTTGACGAGTGCCCCGGCGGCGTCCGGTTTCAACCCCGCCGCCAATTCTGCCGTCCTGGCAATCGGCTCGTAGGGATATTTCGAGTCATCGCGGGCCATGTCGTACGGCGACGTCCCGTTGCTGCGGCTGTGAATTTCGCCTTCGGGCAAAAAGCCCACGTCGCGAATCCGCCGGGCCAGGTCCCGCTGGGCCGCGCGGAGCTTTTCGAGGATTTCGCGATGTTCGGCCGAACCGGCCAGGTTGTGGACTTCATCGGGGTCGCTCGCCAGGTCGTAAAGCTCTTCGGGCGGCTTGGGTTTCCAGAAAGCGTCTTGCGCGGCATTGAGCTTGCCCTGTTTGTGCAACTGCTCCCAGGCGCGCGTCGTGGGAGTTTGCCACATGTAGTCGAGGTGCTGACCGTAGATGCGGTGCGGCATGTAATTGCGGACGTAGACGTAACGCCCGTCGGTGACGCTGCGCACCATGTCCATCCGCTCGTCCATTCGCCCGCGAAAGCCGTAAATATGGGGCTGCGGCTCTTCGGCGTGGGGGCCCAGAAACGCGTGTCCCTCGACCCACTGGGGCGGCTTGACTCCGGCCAGGCTCAACACGGTGGGGGCGAAGTCGACAAAGCTCACCAGCCGGTCACTCTTGCCTCCCGCCACATAGTCGCCCGAGCGCAGCGCCTTGAGCTTGTCGGGAATGTACACGACCAGCGGCACGTGCAAGCCGCTGTTGTACGGCCAGCGCTTGTTGCGCGGCATCCCCGAGCCGTGGTCGGCGAAATAAAAGACGATCGTATCGTCGGCCAGTCCGGCTGCGTCCAATTCGCGCAGCCGCTCCCCCGCGTCGGCGTCGGCCTCGCTGACCTTGTCGTAGTACTGGGCCCAATCCTGCCGCACTTCGGGCGAATCGGGATGATAGGCCGGAATGCGCACCTTGGCCGGATCGTGCACGGCCTTGTGCGGCCGAGCGCGAATCTGGCTCTCGTGGCTTTTGGTGGAATTGAATACCGCGAAGAACGGCTGGCCGGCGCGCCCGTTTTTCCAATGCGCCTGGCGCGACGAATCGTTCCACACCTCGCCCGGCGTCACGAGGTTGTAATCTTCCTTGACGTTGTTGGTGCAGTAATAACCCGCCCCGCGCAGGATTTGCGGGAACATTTGCTTGCCGGCCGGGTAGGGGACCATGCTGCGCATGTGCTCACTGCCGGTCGATGAAGCATACATGCCCGAAATCAGCGTCGTGCGCGCCGGCGCACAGACGGGCGCGTTCGACCAGCAGCGGGTGTACGTCACTCCGCGCGCGGCCAGCGCGTCGACGTTCGGCGTCGAAGCATACGTATCGCCGTAACAGCCCATGTGCGGCCCGTGGTCTTCGCTAGTGAGCCATAGGATGTTGGGCCGCGGCCGATCGCCGCCCTCGACCACCGCACAGCGGAAAGCCAACCAGGCCGGCAGCGCAAGCACGATGCCCAGTGCGATTGCCGCCCTGCCCGCCAGCGATTCTCGCGTTCGTCGCATCATGTCTTGTTGCCGCGGGCTTTTCCCGCCTTCCCGCCTGCATTGGCACGCGCTTTCCCGCGCGGACCTGGCCCACTTCCCGACGCCGCGGGGTCGTCCACGTCCGGCACCTTCAGCTCGGCGCGAAGCCGGCCCAGCTCGCCTTCCAGCTCTTTGCGCACGCCGGCATACGAGGTCTCATCGTAGACGCTCACGAGCTCGCGCGGATCGGCCTCGAGGTCGAATAGCTCCCAATAGTCGGTGTCCGGCCCGTAAAAACGCACGAGTTTGTAGCGGTCGGTCACCACGCCGTAGTGCGGCCGAACGTGGTGCGGCCGCGGGTACTCGTAGTAGTGGTAGTAAAAGGACTTTCGCCAATCGTCCGGCGTTTGGCCTTTAAGCAGACTGACCAGGCTCCGCCCCTGCATCTCGGCGGGAATCGGCACGCCGGCCACGTCGAGAAACGTTTCGGCGAAGTCGATATTCGACACCAGCTCGTCGCTCACGCTGAGCGGCTTCGTGACTCCCGGCCAGCGCACCACCAGCGGCGTCCGCAGCGATTCCTCGAAAATCCAGCGCTTGTCGAACCAGCCGTGCTCTCCCAGGAAAAAACCCTGGTCGGCGGTATAGACGACGATCGTGTCGTCGGCCAGCTTCTCGTCGTCCAGGAATCTGAGCAAACGGCCCACGTTCTCGTCGACGGCCTTGATGCAGCCCAGGTAATCGTGCAGGTAACGGTTGTAGCGCCACCGCACCAGGTCTTTGCCCGTCAGCTTGGCCTCGCGGAATTTTTTGTTCCGCGGCTCGTAATAGGCGTCCCACTTCTCGCGTTGCCCGGGCGTCAAGTTGGCCGGCGCTACGAGCTTGACGTCGCGGGGGGTCATCGTCTTTTCGATCGTCATATCCTGATCGTGCTCGGCCAGCCCGCGGCCGGAGTAATCGTCGAACAGGGTTTCCGGCTCGGGATACTGCCGGTCGTTGTCGTGCCCCAGGTGCCGCAGCGCCGGGTCCCATTCGCGGTGCGGTGCCTTGTGTTGGCACATCACGAGAAACGGTTTCGAGCGGTCGCGGTTTTTGAGCCAGTCGAGAGTCAGGTCTGTGATGATATCGGTGGCGTAGCCTTCGTGTTTGACCTGCTGTCCGTTTTTGATCATCGGCGGGTTGTAATAGAGTCCCTGGCCCGGCAGGATGTGCCAATGGTCGAACCCGGTCGGATCGCTGACGAGGTGCCATTTGCCAAAAATGGCGGTTTGATATCCGGCCCCCTCGAGCAGCTTGGGGAACGTCGTCTGCGAACCGTCGAAATAGCTGTTGGTGTTGTTGTAGAAGCCGTTCAGGTGCGAGTACTTTCCGGTCAGGATCGAGGCCCGGCTGGGTCCGCAGATCGAATTGGGCACGACCGAGCGGTTGAATCGCATACCCTCGCGGGCGATGCGGTCGAGGTTGGGCGTGTCGAGCAGCTTGCGCGGTTCGTTGTAGGCGCTGACGGCCTGCCAGGCGTGATCGTCGGAAAAGATAAACAAGATATTCGGCCGGCGGGCATCGGCCGCGGCGGCCTGATTGTAAAGGAAGGCCGGCGCGGTAATTCCAGCGCACGCGAGTGCCGTGCAAAACGCCAATCCGCCCCGAATACCGCCCATGCTTGTGCTCCCTCGCACTGGCGCCGCGTCGGAAAATGGCGCGATTCGACTCGACATTTCGCGAGCGACCGGCCGACGCGTCCCCATTCTAATAACCGCCGCCGCCCCGTGCGAGCAAATCACGCGGACGAAGTTCTCCGCGGCTAAAAATCGACCGGATCGTCGAACTCGCGCCGGGCCTGCGCCATGAGCGCTTCGAGCCGCTTGCGCTCGGCGGCGAAGCTTGGGTCGCCGGCCAGGTTGTTGATCTCGTCGGGATCATGCGCCAGGTCGAACAATTGCGTGTGGCGCACGCCCGACGCGTTGTATCGCACCAGCTTAAAGCGCCGGTCGCGCACCATCCGCTGGCAGTCCTTGTAGGCGGCCAACAGATAGTCGCGCAGCGGCAGTTGCGGGTTCGCCAGGACGGACACCAGCGAGCGGCCTTCGACCGTCTCGGGCGTCACGGCGCCGGCGAAATCGCAAATCGTGGGGAACAGATCTAACAGATACACCAGCGCGTCGGACTTGCCGTGCGGGATGCCGGGACCGGCGATCACCAGCGGCGGCTTGACGTGCTCGTACAGATTCTGCTTGCCCATCAGTCCGTGGCGCCCGCCGACGGCCAATCCCTGATCGCTCGAATAGATGACGATCGTGTTGTTCTCCCAGCCGCGCTTCTCAATCTCGCGCAAGACGCGTCCCACTTCGCGATCGAGGTGCGAAATCGTGCCGTAATAGTCGGCCAGGTGCCGCCGCATTTCCTCGGGCGTGCGAGGATGCGCGGCCAACAGCTCATCGCGCGATCTTAGCTCGCCGTTATCGAAGGGATGTTCGGGCATGAAGTTCTTCGAGAGCGACAAAGTTGCCGGGTCGTACATTTTTGCGAACTTCGCCGGGGCCAACCGCGGATCGTGCGGCACTGGAGGCGCCAGGTACATGAAAAACGGCCGGCTGCCGTCCTGCCTGCGCAAAAACGTGATCGCGTGGTCCGCGTTCTGGCTGGCTGACTCGGCCGTGCGGCCTTGTGTTTCAATGTTCACGTCGAACGCCGCGTGGCCGAAGCGGCAAGAATTGCCCATCTTGCCGCAGTGGAACGTCACGTAGCCGGCTTCGCGCAAAACCGCGGGCAAAAGCGGCACGCCGGGCGGAGCTTCGAGGGAACCAGGGTGCTCGGGAATGCGCCAAAGCGACCGGCCCGTCAGGAGCATCGTCCGACTCGGCAGGCATACGGCCGAGACCATCGAGCCCATGCAATAGGCGTTGGTGAAATGAAAACCGCGCTCGACGAGCCGGTCGAGGTGCGGCGTCTTGATTTCCGGGTTGCCCAAGGCGGCGATCGTGTCCCAGCGTTGATCGTCGGAGCAAACGAACAAGATATTCGGCCGCCGCGGCCGCTCGTCGGCGGCCAGCACAGCGGCGCGGGACAACGGGCCGAGCGCCAGGATGGCGATCAGGAATTGGACGGACAGCGGCCTATTGGTTATCGACACGGTGTTGGGGCTCCCGGTTTTGCGGCACGAGAATGGTCGCGATCCGTCGCGTGGGTCTTTTGTACCAACGCGGCCGGCGCGGTTCCACACATTCGGACGCTGGCGCTGGTGCGGGGCGGATCGGGGAGGGGCGAGCGGCGGCGGATTGACTAGAACCATCTTCTAGAATATTATTCTAGCCATGGTTCTCGCCGCCCCCCGCCGCCGACGTGCCGACCGTCGCCGCACGATTCTCGAAGCCGCCCTGGCCTGCTTCGCCCGAGTTGGTTTCGCGGCCACCACGATGGCCGACATCCGCCGCGAAGCCCGGGCCAGCATCGGCAGCATTTACCACCATTACAACGGCAAGGAGCAGTTGGCCGCCGCGCTGTTCGTCGAGGGACTGCGCGATTATCAGCAAAGCCTGTTGGCCGAAATGAAGCGCGTCCAATCGGGCCGCGGCGTCGCGCGGCGCAGCGTGGCCGCCATTGTTGGCCATTACTTGCGCTGGGTCGCGGCCCATCCGGACTGGGCCCGCTACCTCCTGGAAATGGGGCAATCGCCTTTTGTGGCCGAAATGCGCGATGAGGTGGAACGCATGAACCGGCAGTTTTTCGGCGAACTGAAGGAGCGCTTGCAGGCGCACGTCGACGCGGGCGAATTGGCGCGGCTGCCGCTTTCGCTCCAATTGGCGATCCTCGTGGGCCCGGCTCGCGATTTCGCCCGGCAGTGGCTGCGCGGCGCCGAAGTGGACATCAAGCAAGCCGGCCGCGTGCTGGCCGAAGCCGCCTGGAAATCGCTTCGCACAAAAACTCGCAAAGGATAGATGCCATGCTCGACTTTTCCTTAAGTCCCGACCAGCAAGCCTGGAAAGACAAGGCCCGCGGAGCGTTGGAACACCTGGCCCCGCGGTTTGCCGGTCCGCTTTCCTCGCAGGATCGCCGGGCGTTGGCGGACGAAGCCTGGCAATCTCTGGCCGCGGCCGGATTTTTCGGCGCCATCGTGCCCCGCGAGCTCGGAGGCAGCGACGAGGGGTTGTTGCCCATGTGCTTTGCCCAGGAGGAATTGGCCGCCTTGGGCGGTGGCAACAACCTGACGGTGCTGACCACCGTCGCCACTTTGGCCATCGCCACCGGCGGGCTCGAGAAAACCGCGCAAAGGTTCCTGCCGCAAATCGCAAGCGGCCGAGCAAAATTCTGCCTGGCCGTGACCGAACCGGAAGCGGGCTTCAACACGCTCGCGATCAAGACGTTTGCCCGCCGCGGCGAAAACAGCTACACGATCGACGGCTCGAAGATCTACATCTCGGGGGCCGACGTGGCCGATTGGATGCTGCTTTTGGCCCGCACCAAATCGCTTGACGACTGCGCCAAGGAGAAGCTGCCCAAGTCCCACGGCCTGTCCGCGTTCGTCGTCGACCCGCGCGCGCCGGGGATCGAAAAGCGGCCGATTCGCGCACAGGGCGACGGCGGACTGGTGCCTTTCGAGCTGACGTTCAATAGAGTCGAAGTGCCGTTGGAGAATCGAATCGGCCCGGAGCACCTGGCCGCGCTGGGTCTGTTTGCGGCGTTCAATGCGGAGCGCATTCTGTTTTCCTGCTCGGCGGTGGGCATGAGCCGCTATTGCCTCGATCGGGCCTGCCGCCATGCCCGCGAGCGTTCGGTATTCAAAGGCCCGATCGGCGCGTACCAGTCCATTCAGCATCCGCTGGCCGAGGTGCAAATTCGCCAGGAAGCGGTTCGGCTGGCCGCCTATCGGGCGGCGTGGTGTTTTGAGCAGGGAGTCGATCCCACGGAAGTCAGCATCCATGCCAACAGCGCGAAGCTGCTTGCTTCCGAATTGGCCACGCTGGCGGTCGACGCCGCCATCAACGCGCTGGGCGGAAAGGGCTTTGACGAGGATTTTGGCATCATTCAACTGCTGGCCCAAGCCCGCTTGATGAAAACCTCGCCCATCTCGAATGCCCTGGTGCTCAACGCGATCGCCGAGCGGGTATTGGAATTGCCGCGATCGTATTGATGCACTGGAGCAGCAGTATCAAAACCTGTAGCCGGCCTCAGTGAGGGGCGGGCCGGGGTCGCTGACCCTGGATACAGGGTACTGAAACTGCTTCTAGTGATCATACGGCAACCTTTTGTGCGCGATTGTCGGACTCTCCGCCGGTGCGCTGCAATTGGGCGCGCACCGTTTGCAGCCATTCGTCGGACGGCCAGCGATACGGCCGGAATTTTTCCAGCACTCCCTGTTCGTCGCTGTGAAACAGGGCCCGGTGCGCGCCGAGCTTTGCCGCCAGCGGAGTGTCGATGAGCGTGCTCGAGTCGTTGCCGCTCATCTGAAAGACCACGCGCATTTCGAATTCGCGCAGCGTTTGCCGGTCCCAAGTGCGGTGCAGATTGTTGACGCTGTCGCACCAGACGACCGCGTGGACGCCCACCGTCGGGCCGTCGCGCAGCACGTCGGCGAACTGCCCGGCCGGATCGGCCCCTCGATGCTCGCCCGCGCGCGAGAACGCAAAATCGTCCTCGCCGCGGCGCAAATCGCGCAGCCGCTGCAGTCCGTAGACGAGCACGTACAGCGGCGGGTGCTTGGTGCCGGTTTCGTCGTGCCGCCGCTGGACTTCTTCGGCCAGCTCGCCGGCGGCGGCACTCAGCTCGCGATGCGCGACCAGCCGCGAACTGTCGCCCGCAATCTCCGCGAGTCGCGCGAGCGCATCGCGCTCGTTCGTGCCGGCCGCGCTGCCGTCGAGAATATAGAAACGCGCACCGTCGGAGCTGCCGGGCGGCTGCTGTGCGGCCAGGCTCACCAGCGACGAAGCCAGGATCGCCAGCGCCGACTGCTCGTTTTGACCGACCACGAGCAGGTTGCTGCCACTTTGCCGGCGAAACGTCACCGCGGTGGGCTCTTTGATCGAAACCGCCTCGCCGAGCCAGGCCCGCGCCGCGGCAACCGGCTCGAACGCTTGCGCCGCGTCGAGCAGATCGGCCAGCAGCGCGTTCCGCTCGATCTCGGCCGGCGCGTTCCCCTCGAAGACGACTTGCGGCCGGGACGTGTGGCCGTCGCGGCCGGCCAGCTCCCGCACCTGCGCGAGATACGTCTCGCGCTTCTCGTCGCCGAGCCAGACGACCTGGAACGGATGATTCCCCTCGACGAGCCCGTTGGAGTCGTTGTAGATCGCCTCGCCGGCTCGCGAGAGCAGCCGGGCCGCCGAATTTTCCTCGCTAAGAATCAAGTGGGCGTCGGTCTCGCTGCACTGCAATGCGATGCGCACGGCCATCTGGCCGATCGTGCTGCGCGACAACGTGTACGTGCCGGCCAGGGTTTGCGAGCCCAAAAGCACGTGGATGCCAAACGCGCGGCCCTGCCGCACCAGCCGGTCCAGCAGCAACGCGGCGTCCTGCGAAAGCTTGTCATCCTCGACAAAAAACTCCTGAAATTCGTCGACGACCAGCAGGATGCGCGGTATGGGTCGCCCGGGCTCGGCCTGCCGAAAAGCGGCCAGATCCTGCACTCCGGCGGCGCGAAACGCGTCGGCCCGCGTCTTCAATTCCTCGTCCACTCGCCCCAGCACACTGAGCCCGAACTCGCGGTCGCTCTCGATGGCCACGACCCGGGCATGCGGCAAACGGCCGGCGTACGTTTTGAATTCGACGCCCTGCTTGAAGTCGACCAGGTAGAGCTCGACTTCGTCGGGACGGTAGCGCAGCGCCAGGTTGGTAACCAGCGCGTGCAGCAGCGTCGACTTCCCCGAGCCGGTCTTGCCGGCGACCAGCACATGTTGCGAGGTGCCCTGACCCAGCCTGAGCGATTGCAAGCGCGTGGCGCCGACGCGTCCCAGCGGCACGTCGATGCCGAACCGCGCGGAACTGGTCCAACGATGATCGGGGGCCGGCGCGATGGCTTCGAACGGCACTTCGACGCGTCCCGATTCGGCGGCATATTTTCCGGCGGCGCGCAGGATCTCGGTGAATTGCGCGGCCGGCGGCCGAGCGTCCAAGGCCAGCGGAAATCGGCCGAATTGCTCGTCCGTCCACGCAAACCTCTCGCCCGTCCAGTTAAGCGTCGCCGCGTGCTGTTCCAAATCGGCCAGCGAAACGCCCGCCGCCGGCGGCATTTGCGTGTCGGTCATCACGAGCGTGTAAACACCGCAGCGGGCCCCGCTGGCGGCGATCGATATCAACCGGCGCTGGGCCGCCTCGGTGAAATTGGCCGGAAAGTCGGCGATCACCAGGAACCGATACGGCTCGGCGATTTCTCCGGCGTCGCGATTGTACTCGGCGATCGAGGCGAACTCGTTACGCAGGTACTTTTGAATCACGTTCTCCATGTGTTCCGACAGGTCGGCCAGCCGCTCTTCGATATGCCGCGGCTCGGTCCAAATGCGGCTGGTCACGAGCGCCTCGTTGTCATCGGCCAGGTGCATGAAGGCGGCGAAATTGTCGCCCAGCCCGACCGGGTCGATAATCAAAAACCGCAGCTTTCCAGGTGGCACGGCCATCAACAACCGCAGCATCATGGCCTGCATCGCCTCGACGGCCACGCGCCGGCCGTCAGCGCGCGCTTTCACGAACAGCGACGTCCGACCGGGAAACGGCAAGAAGGCCGGCAGCTCGAAGTCTGTTGGCACAAGCCGCGAGAGCGGGCCGTCGGGCAACGCGCCGCTTCGAGCTCCGCCAAGGTCCACGCGGAGCTTGCCGATGCGAATGGCCGGCGGAATCGTCGCTGCCGGCGACCAGTCGCCGCTCGCCGGCGCGGGCCAATCGTCGCGCCAGTAGCGGTGCTCGGCGTCGCCATTTCCGCGAATTTCGCCGGCCCGTGATTGCATTCGCGCGAGGTCCGACTGACATTTTTCGACGAGCTTTTGGCACTGGGCTTCGTGGCGCTGATTGATTTGGGCGAACTGCCGCGCGAAGCGGGCGTCGCACGCGGCCAATGCCGCTTCGCGGCGGGCGATTTCCCCGCCGTGTCTGCGACGCGTGATTTCGGCCAGTTCCAGATCGCCGTCGCGACGCGCGGCAATGGCGCCCAGCCGTTCGGGATACGCCACGGCCGGGCCCTGCAACCGCTTATCGCGCTGGGCCGTAATCGCCGCGATGCGGGATTGATACGTCTCTTTGGCGCCGGCGAGGGCGCATCGGCGATGCTCGACCACCTCGGCCTGTCGGGCGGCCGTTTTGGCCCGTGCGTCGTCGAGCGCGCTGGCGGCCGCTGCTTCGGCATCGCAGGCCGCCTCGCACAGCGGTCGGTAGATGCGGCTGACTTGCCTGCCGGCGAAACGCAAAAAGGCTATGCTCGAAGCGATGCCGGCCGCCAATGCCGCGGCTAGCGAAACGGCGATTGCCGTTGTGCTCCAACTCGCGTACAGTCCCAGCGCCACCGTCGCGGCGCCGACGGCCACGAAAACCCACAGCGGGGCATAGCGAGCCGCCAGCGGGGCCATGCGAAGGCGGTTCAATGCCATCCGCTGTTCGACCACGAAGTCGATCCGCTCGCCAAGCCGTTCCAGAAAGTCGGTCCCCGAAATCGTCGGGGGCCGCGAATCAGCCGGCGCGATGGCCCACCGGGCGTGCCAGTCGGTCAACAGGTTGCGTGCGGCGTCGCGCTCGATCGCCAGACCGGCCAAACGGGCCTGGAGCGCCAGGCGGAATTCCTTGAGCTGGCGAGGCGCAAGGTCCTGGGTGGCCTCGAACATCGTTTCCGCTTCCCAGCGAGCTTCCTTCAGGTCGCGCCGGGCGCTTTTTCGGTGCTTTTTGCACGCGGCCGTGACGCGTCTTTGCAGTTCGACGAAGGCTTGTTCGACCTGGGCTGTATCGTACTCGAATCGAGCCGTGGCGTGCCGGCATTGCTCGTCAAAATCCTCGGCCGCGTCGGCCTTCGCTTGTTCGAGATCGCGGGCGAGATGCTGCCGTTCGTCGTGGAGGCTCCGTTCGGCCGCGTTTTTTGCCGCGCGATGCTGCGAGTCGATCGCTTCCTCGGTTGCGGCGCGCTCGGCCGCTAGTCGCGTCAATTCCGCCAGGAATTGCGCCTCCTGGGCCCGCGGATCGGGTGCATCGGCCGGCGGTTTGTCCGAGTTCATTTCCATGTTGATTTCGTTGCCATGCGTTTGGCTCGCGCGGGACGGGTTTATTGCTCGCACTCGTGTTGGGCCGACGTCAGCACCTGGGCCAATGCCCGCATCCGGTCGAGCGTGGCGGCCAGTTGCGGCTCGATCGCGTCCAGGTATCGAGCCTCGAAATCCTGGCTCACCGCGTCGTGCCACTCGACGGTTGTCGCGTCCCAATGGGCCCGCAGCTTCTTCCACGATTCTTGGAGTTTGGCGGCACCGGCGGTCAGATCACCAGTTCTCATGCTTTCGACCCTCGCTCGACGGCGTCGGCCGCGTCGTTCGTTTCGGAACACTCGCGCTCTCGTTGATCGCGCTCGTCCGCTGCGTCGGTTGGCGCGCTGGCCATTGCCTGGGACTCGGCGTCGGGCGGCCGGGTCACCAAAGCGAACCGGTTCGGGCCGTAGTTGCCGGCGGCCACATAGGACTCGAGCGTCGCCAGGACCCGATCGAGCTGGGCCAACGCCCGAGGGACGTGCTCGTCGAATAAAGCCTCCAGTTGATGGGCTCTGCCTCGGTATTCCTTCGACTCGCGCGAGGCGACGGCAGCCCAATGTCGGGCCTTCTGGATTTTTTCCTCGACGTATTGCCGCCGCCCGCGTGCCCGCTCAAGCGCTTTTCGCTCCGCGAGGCACGAGCGCGGTTCACCTCCCGGCAAACGCGAGTTGCGGGCGCGTTCCAAGTCGATGCGGGCTTGGGTGACGGCCTCTTCCGCGCGGCGGAGCTCCTTGCGCCAATGTTTCGGCACGGCCTCGAAGAGCCACTCGAGCGAGCGCCGCGATTCGGTGTCGAAGGCCACGAGCGCGTCGCGCGCGTCGTGGGCGAACGTGCACAGCGCCGCGCGAAATTCCCGCACGGCCGCGATCGAGCCGACATGTGCCCCTTCGTTCATCGAATCTGTTCCTGTGGCCGGCTGCATGGGCCAGCCGGCGCGGGCTATCTCTGCCGCAGATATTCCTCCGCCCGCTCGGCTTTGCGCAGCAAGAAAGGAATGTGCAGCCGCGTGGCTTCGAGAAAGCGGTTGGTCGCGATCAGCGTCTGCTCGAATTCCTGCACGAACTTTTCGTGCTCCTGGTCGCGCCAGCTCTGGCCCAAGCCGGTAAGTTGACCGCGCAAGACGAGCATCTGGTTCTGCAAATCGCTGCTGAATCGCTCGAGCTGATGCGCGAATCGGCGCAAATCCTGCGGATCGACGATCGCCTGGGACATGCGATGCCTCTTCTCTCGACGTGGTCATCTTGTTCCGGATCGAGGGATCGAGAGCGGCCGATTCCCCGGTTTGTCATTATAAGCTCAAGCGCCCGGCTTGTCTTGCGTCGGGCTCATGCATCGCCGGAAGGATCAGATCGAGGCGACAAGAATCGTCGAGAGGGAATTGATCCGGGGCTGCCGCGGCCGGCCTACACCGGCATCCACACCGACTATTGGGCGCAGGGCCTGAACTTCGGCCTGGCCTATCGCTTCTAGTCGAGCGCCTGCGGGGTTTACCAGGCACGAGCGCGAGCGAAGTTAGAAGCGCGAGCGGGTGTAATCGCACCCTCGCTTGCGCTCTTTGATGTTGCGCATCGTGTCTTAGCCCCCGGCTTTGCCGGGGGATCGCCGTCGTTGAGGATTCGGCGCGCGGTAGCCGTCATTTGCGAAGAATCCCCCGGCAAAGCCGGGGGCTAACGGTTGGCGTCAACGAACAATGCGCAACATCAAAACTTGCGCTTCGGGCTGGTACGCGCGCCGTCCTGCCGGCGGATCAACCGCTGCGGGCGCGGCCGCCCCTTGGGCGCCCCGACCTGGGTTCAAGCCGCGGCCACTCGACTCGGACTCGACTTCACACGACGCGGACCCGGCCGACCAAAGAAGGAATTAAGAACTAACTTGATGCCATTCACTCCCGACCCCTTTTTTTCGCTGAAGTGGTGCATCGCATCGAGCCATAGCCGCACGCTCAGTGCCGGGCAGATCCTCAGACCGCGACGTCGTCCTCTTCACCCGTTCTAATTCGAACCACTTTGGACAAATCCGAGACTACCAACTTGCCGTCACCAATTTGCCCGGTGCGCGCGGCCTTAACGATCACTTCAGTAATACTCTTTACTTGTGTATCATGCACATACAGCACGATCATAACCTTCGGAACAAATTCCACTGCATACTCAGTCCCGCGGTACATCTCGCAATGTCCCTTCTGTCTCCCGAATCCTTGAACTTCAATGGCAGTCATTCCCGGAATGCCGGCGTTGTTGAGTGCGTTCCTCACATCTTCAAGCTTGAAGTGACGGATAATCGCTTCAATTCTTTTCACCTTATAGGTGCTGACGCTCTCTGCTAAGGGCTCAACGACTGCGTGATCCTTCTGCGCGATCTTGCCCTTGATTTGCGCGACCCTCCGAGACGACTTCTTGCTAGTGCGTGACGGTGCAGATTTACGTTCCACGATATTCGCTCCAATTTCATAGGCCAGCGGGTGACAAGTGTTGCTCTGACGTGGCCGCATCTGCGGCGAATCGGGCGCACATGAGATTGCCAGGTCGTCGATCGACTACCGTTTCACAAACACTGACGTCTCCAACTCGTCGAGCATTTTGCACCCGCGATTCATGGAGAACTAAAGTGCTTAGGACTGACTAGCCCTAACCCCCCGGACATTCAACTGTCACGCGTAGCAACACCGGCCCCGCGTTTCGCTTTCCCGAGGCAGGCGCGAGCAAATGCGACGCCGTATACCGAAAGACAGATGAGCGTAAGAGGCTGCCCGCGGGTTGGGGCCGGGTATGGCGGCGTCGTACCGTCCTCACACACGCCAACTCGCACCAAATTCTGGCAGATTAGCTCGATCGAGCGGGCGGACAACTGCGTGATCTCCGATAACCGCTCAAGTGACACCGCCCCATCGCGCGTGGGATCGAGAGTCCGCCGAATTTCCTCAAAGACTACTGCATCGCTGGCAGAGAATTGCGAGAGCACTCTCACGAAACTGGGATGGGCATTGGAATCGTCGGCCACCGCTGACGCCAAGAGTTGTGCCCAGAGCTCTTGAAGCGTGTGATTCTCGACGTCGCCACAAAGTTCCAATAGGGGTAACAAGAACTCGGGCGGCAGCACGCGCGACGCGATCTTGTCTCGATCCATGAGCTCTTTCGCGCGATGAGCAATACGAACGCGGTTTCTCCATCGCCACGCACTGATCTGGTCCGTCAGCATGCCTCCCGCGGTGCGACACGGCTCCCCTAAGAGATCACTGAGCAGCTTGGACGCTGATTCGACAACTGTCGACGAGAGATCGCCAAGAACCGTAAGAATGTGACCGAGTCCGCCCATGGTCGAGACCCTATTCCTCATAGTGCATCGCAAGTAAATCAGTCACTCGGCAAGTAGCAAACGAAGAGCGCATCGCTAGGCTTGCAGGAAGAATACACGCTCATATGGATCGCCAAACTTCCGCGCTTCAGATTGACTGTCAATAGGCGGGGGTACTCGATGGATCGCCAAACTTCCGAGGTACATTACGGCGGCGCTCGGCGCGCCAAAGCAGGATTGTTCGCAACGACGTGAGCGAGAACGTCAACTAACGAGAACGCGGGCGCAGCCCCGACGATTTCGCGCGCCGCGACCGCCTCTGCGCCAATGACGTCCGCTTCGGCCTGCAATTCCATTTTCTTTTCGAGAGCCTGTTTTTGCGCGATGAACGGAATGTACGCAGCCTTGCACGCCTCAACGCACTGCCGATGGATTTCCGGAGGTAACCGCACTTCCTGCAGCGTGACTTCGTGAATATCAATGCCGTATTGAGTTACTGACTCGGCAATCGCTGTGTAAATCCGAGCCGCTAGATTGTCGGTCGCCGTTTGGTACTTGCCCGTCGCGGACGGGACAGCTGACTGCCCCTGGTCGGCACGCGGCATTCCGGCTTCAATCATGCCCGGTGGCAAATCAGCGGCGATTTGATGCGCTACAAGGAGACCCGTACTCAATCGTGAAATAACGATCCGTGTTTGCTCTTCCGCAGTCCATCTGAGCCATTCCTCGGCCAGCGCAAGTTTTTTCGCTCCGCTCGATGTCTCGTCGCGCGACGAAGGTCGGCTTCCGTGCGGGTAGACTGTCGCGTGCCGCTTCTTGTCGTCCGCTTCATGTAGCTCGGTGCTGACCAGTAAATAAAAGTGCTCAAGTGAGATTATGCGCCACTTCATGGTCCCACGAATGTGAAGCGGCAGATATTCCTTGGTCAAGACGTCAGTGTCGTCAAACACGAGGGATTGCGGTTCCAAAGGCACGCGAAGCGCGACTTCTTCGCCGAGTAATGGACATATCAACTTAATGCCACCGCCGTCGTGTAAATTGTCGTCGACATAATGGACGTTCTTATTTCTGAGAATCACAATGCCGTCTGTCGGGTTCCACGCGATCAGAGTGAGCAAGCCGAAGAGCAGCGGTTGCTCGCCCTTCTTCAGAACCCTCGCTTTTGCGAGCAACAGATTCACAGTCTGTGTAACCAAAAACAGTGACCCAAGACCAAATGCCCCAATGGCACCGATGCTGAGCGCGGGGAACACAATGAGACACACGAAAGTCAATACGAACAAGATCGCCCAGGCGATGAAGTAGCTCAAAAGGACAGTTCCAATTCCCGTCACTGCGAGATAGTCCTTGTCAGCTCGAGAAAAATTCTCAATGGGCCCAGAACGAACTGGAGGCACCAATATCGGGTTGGAAAGGGCGCGTGGCGGTGCGGGCGCTAAAGACGTCGGGGGAGATGCCGCACTCACAAGAGTTAGCCGGCCACATTTCGGACATGGGTACTGTCTGCCGCGTTGGTGCTCTTCTGCCCGAAGGCGTTGGCCACACTCGCATCGCATTTCGATAGACATACGGACCTCCGACGTTGCGTCGCCTTGGCAGCCCGTTCAAAAAAGTGTGGTTGACGCCGTGGCGCGGGCGGCGACAATTTCGCCAGCCGGACGAACGCAGTCGCTGTGAAAGGACGCACGCATGGCCACGCATGGCCTTGGGTAAACGGAAGCATGAGCAGCAGGAAGCGTGGGTCGCCACGACCGACTTGCCAAAGTCGCCCGGCCACCCATTCTACCGCAGGCTGAATCAACTCTTGGCTGAAGCAGACTTCGACGCGTGGTTGGAGATGCTTTGCCGCCCTTACTACGCCGAGCAGAAGGGCCGGCCTTCGATCCCGCCGGGCACGTACTTCCGCATGATCTTGATCGGCTACTTCGAGGGCATCGCTTCGCAGCGTAGCATAGCTTGGCGGTGCTGCGATGGGCGCTCGCGGGCTGAGTTCTTGGCCGACATTTCCCATATGGATTGAGGCTGAAGCCGATCCGGACTCGGAACGCTCGCCATTCTAGCAGTGTGCCTCCCCCCCCCCGCAACTAGCGCGCAGTGAATTTTTCTCCGTTTATGCCCCGGCCGCGCCGGTTTCTTGGTTCGCGTGGCTGGAATCATGTCCGACAAGCCTCTTTGCCGGCGTTCGGCGTTCGCGACGCGCGGACTTTCCCCCAGAGACCCATCTTTTTCGGCCACCACGACACTCCTACGCAGGCATCCGGCCGACGACGACGGGCGGCAGCATCGCCAACCGCGCGATCCGGTCGAGAATCGCCGGGAACAATTTCCGTGGCACGCCGATCTCCACCAGTTGAAACGTCACGTAAGCTCGCACGTCGTGCCGCCTTGGCCCCAATCTTGATCAACTTTTCTTGCAGCGTAGTCAGGACCGCACCCTGGCGGTCAAAACACTGTTAGAATGCGTCGAACGGATTCGAGCGGTAAGAGTCGGTTTCTTTCGCGAACCAAATTGAGGCTGGCCGCTCGTGTTGGGCCGTTTTATGTCCACCGCACCAACGCCGTATCAAGGAGAAGCCAGATGACCCTATGTCCCATCGCCATAGTAGCCGGTTGCAAGAAATGTCCGGCATTCAAAGTCTGCCCTCTGAAGGGCGTCATCGGCGATTACAAGCAACCAGCAGAAACTAAAAAGAAGTAGGCTTCCGGCAATTCGCCAACCCCACGGGCCGGCGACATAGCGGCACCAGACCGCTTCTCGGCTTGCGCGTCCGGGTTCGCATGGCCGCCACCCGATCCGCGAGACGCCGTCATGACATTGCCAAAACTTTCGGTCTTTCTGGGCGCGTGTGCCGTGCTGGTTACCGTGCTTTCCGATCAGTGCGCCGCCGAGCCGCTCATGGAGAAGACCGACTTGTTCGTGGCGGGGCAGGGCGGCTATCGGAGCTATCGCATACCGAGCCTGGTCGTGACGCCCAACGGATCGCTGTTGGCTTTTTGCGAGGCTCGGCAGACGGGCGGCGACTGGGGGCCGATCGAAATCCTGATGCGCCGCAGTGCCGACGGCGGAAAGAACTGGAGCGAGCCCAAGAAGATGGCCGAAATCGAAGGCCCGCACCGAAAAAACCCGGCCGCGCTGGCAATGAAACTGGCCGGCCCCGACGCGGTCACCCAGAACAATCCCCTGCTGATCGCCGACGCCAAGACGGGCGCGGTGCACCTCCTTTTCTGCCATGAATACATGCGCTGTTTCTACCGCCGCAGCGACGATGACGGACAAACGTTTTCCAAGTCCGTGGAAATCACCGCCGCGTTTGAGCCCTTTCGCCGGCATTACGACTGGAAGGTGCTGGCGACCGGTCCCGGGCACGGCGTTCAGTTGAAAAGCGGGCGACTGATCGTGCCGGTGTGGCTTTCGACGGGCACCGGCGGAGGCGCCCACCGGCCGAGCGTGGTCACCACGTTGTATAGCGACGATCACGGCGCCAAGTGGCAATGCGGCGACATCGTGGCCGGCGAGACCGACCCGCTCGTGAATCCCAGCGAGGCGGAAGCGATCGAGCTGGCCGACGGCCCCGTGCTGTTGAACATGCGCAGCGAATCGAAACAAAACCGCCGCGCCATCGCCGTCAGTCCCGATGGGGCGGCCAACTGGACCCGGCCGGCACTGGACGATGAGCTGGTCGAGCCGATTTGCATGGCCAGTCTTTGCCGGCTCAGCAAGGAGTCGCCCGACGGCAAAAACCGCATCTTGTTTGCCAATCCCGCCAATCTCGAGCGGGCCGGCGGCAAAGCCGAGCCGGGCAAGAGCCGCGACCGCAAGAATCTCACCGTTCGATTGAGCTACGACGAAGCCCAAAGCTGGCCGGTCGCAAAAACATTGGAATCAGGCCCCAGCGCCTACAGCGATCTGGCAGTGGGGCCGGACGGGACGATTTATTGTCTGTACGAGCGGTCCAGCCGCATCGATAACGTGTTTGCGCCGAGCCTGACTCTGGCTCGCTTTAACCTCGAGTGGCTCACCGACGGCAAGGACAAGCTGAGCGCGACCGCGGCAGTACGGTAGGATCGTCCGCCGCCAAGACCTGCGTGCGCTCCCTCCGCACAAGCGCCGAAGCCAAACGGCGCCTCGCCGCGGGCCGGCGATTCTCCTTATGGCAGCTTGCGCAGCCGAATGTTCCGGAAGTCGAGCCGCGTGCCATGATTCTGCAGGCCGACGTGGCCGCCGCTGCGCTTCAGGCCCGGGTGCGTGGCTTCCTTCGCTTTGTAATCGTCGAGATTCGCGTCGATGATCGGCGTGCCGTTGAGAGTCACCTGCACGTTGCGGCCGTTGCAGACGATGTGCATTTTTTGCCATTCGCCGGCCGGCCTGGTGGCCTCGAACGTCTTGGGTGGCTGTACGTCGTACACGCTGCCGCAGTGTTGCCACTCCTTCAGGTTGGGATATTTGTCCGATCGATCGTCGAGAATTTGGATCTCCATGCCGGCGTAGGCCGGATTGCCTTGATGGGGCGCCCGCATGAACACGCCGCTGTTGCCGCCGGGCGGCAGGCGGAATTCGAGCTCGATTTCGAAGTTGTCGTACTCGCCGTCCGTCGACAGCCAGCCACCGCCGCCGCCGCTGCAATAGAGCAGGCCGTCCTCGACTTTCCAGGCCGACAGGGGGCCGTCAACCGCCTTCCAGCCGTCGAGATTTTTGCCGTTAAAGAGTGAGATCCATTCGTCGGCGAGGATCGGGGACTGGACGAGAGCGACTGCCGCAATCGTCAGTGCGAGGCCGCAAGCCATTGGACGCATGTTGTTCCCTCCTATGAATGCTGGATTTGCGGCGTCGGGTCCGCCGTAGATTCGTTCGCTGCGGGCGCGATCTTACCCTATTGCGGCAAGGCGCGGAAAACAACGTGCAAGGGCCGGGTGATGGGCCATTTCGCTCCGTTGCTCGAAGCAGGCCTGCCATTCGGTCGAGGCCGGACGATGTTTTCCGATAAACCTTTTCCAGTCCTTGACTTATGGATTGATTGGCAATTCGGCCTCCAGCCCCTTGACGGCGAGGCCAATTATTGTGAGATTGAGTCTCAGTAGCAGGATGGCACAGCCTCCGGCAAACGAATCCGTGTGACCTCCCACCTGATGCACGCCATGCGAGGCTGGCCCGTGTCCCGCCACACTCCACGCCGTTTTGCGTTTACGCTCGTTGAATTGCTGGTCGTTATCGCGATCATCGGCGTTCTGACTTCCTTGTTGTTGCCGGCGGTCCAGGCGGCGCGCGAGGCTTCACGCAGGACTTCCTGCTCGCACAATCTCAGGCAGATTGGGATCGCGCTACAGAATTACCACGGCACGTACAAGAGATTTCCGCCTTCCACGCTGCTGCCCCCCGGCGCGACGGCGGATGACTGGTCGGCGCAAGTGCGCCTGTTGCCATTCCTCGAAGGAGAGAGCCTCGAAAACCTTATCAATTGGAACCTCCCCTACAGCGTGCAACCCGCTGTTTGCCGGATGCGAATCGCGACGTACCTGTGCCCGAGCGAGGTGCGGGACGAGGAGCGACCCGACGGGCCGCTGACGCACTACCCCTTGAACTACGGCATCAACTTGGGAACGTGGTTCGTCTACGATCCGAACACGCGGCTTGGCGGGAACGGGTTCGCGTTTCCCAACAGTCGAACGAGTTTCACCACGCTCTCCGACGGGAGCAGCAGCACGCTGGCATTTGCCGAGGTCAAGGCCTGGAATCCGTACTTGCGCGACGGAGGAAATCCAGCGGCCCCCGGCGCCGCAGTCCCTGTCACACCGGCGGACGTTGCGGCGCTGGGCGGTAACTTTAAGAAGGATTCCGGACATACGGAATGGGTCGACGGCCGTGCCCACCAGTCGGGCTTCACGGCCACGTTTCCTCCCAACACGCCGGTGATTTTCTCCACCGCCGGCGAAGCATTTGACGTGGATTTCAACTCCTCGCGTGAAGGAAAGACGACCAACAAAATCACGTACGCCGTGATTACCTCGCGAAGCCACCATCCCGGCGGCGTCCAGGTGCTCTTCGCGGACGGAAGCGGACACTTTATCGCCGACGCGATCGACCTCGCTACCTGGCAAGCGCTGGCCACGCGCGGCGGCGGTGAAACTGTCGACGAGTTCTGATGGGCGTCGGCCGCCGTGCTGTGGCCTCAATCCGCCGCGGAATCGAGTTCGCACACGGCGACGTTGCCGAAACACTCATCCACTTCCACGCGAATCCGCTCGGGCCGGCTGCCGGCGCGGGCCTGCAAATCGCCGCTCAAGCGCTCGGCAATATAGCGGGCCAGCAATTCCGAGGTCGTGTTGGGCACGTCCAAAAGCACGCAGTCGCAACGCGGAAACACCCAGCGGCGATCCTCGAACGTTGCTTCAACTTCCCGATCATTCGCCACGACCCGCACGAGCGGATGCCTCGTGGGCAGCAGCATGTGATGGTCCAGCTCGTCGACGATCGCCTTGAGCGTATCGCGCAGCGTGATAAAGTCCACCACATAGTGATTCTCGTCCAGCGGGCCGTGTACTTCGGCCGTCACGCGGTAGTTGTGCCCGTGCAGCCGCTCGCACACGTCGCGGTCGTACGTAATGAAATGCCCGGCGCTGAAAACCAGGTAATCCTTCGACAGTCGCACGTGATAACGCTCAGCCACCAGACACGGCTCCTTTGGGTTTCATCCTTCCTAGTTCACCCTTGGGTCCTCGTCGTTTTCCAGGACCGCCAGTCGAAACGGCGGCTTGATTATCTCATCGCGCAGGGCGACAAACAAACCGGCGGCGACCAGATCGGCCGTGGTGCCCGGATTGCGCGCATGGCCGTCGGCGCGAAGCCAGAAATCGAGATCGGCCAGTCCGCGGTCGTACGCTTCGTCGCGCGGCTTGCCGGCCGCCAAAACGGCCGCCGCCATGGCGGCCGCCTGTCCGGCCACGGCGACCCCGCGGCGCCGCGCGATCAGGCTGTCGGGAAACCGGCTCATCAGTTCCAGATGCACCCGCACGATCGATTCGCTCTGCGTCAAACGCGATTCGAGGGCGCGCGCAAGCCAAGGCACCACGGTTTCGAACACGTCTTGAAAATTGTGGGCATATTGCCGCGCGATCATGTCGCGCTCGGCGGCCAGGCGCATGGCGGCGATCAGATCGCCGGGTGGCGCGCCGGCCACGTCGGCCGATTCGACGTTTCCCAACCCGCCCGGCTGGGCCAGGCGAATGGCCTCGTAAACGTCGGCCGCATCCTGCGCGCCCAGATTGGCCAGCACGTCGACGACGCCGTGTTTCAAGGACGCCGTGCGCGGCACTTTGGCCAACGGCGCAAGGAGCAGGACCGTGCCCAGGTTGGTGTTGGTCGCCACGGCCGCTTGCGTGGCCGCGACCGCCGAAAGGATGGTTTGCCCCAGCGGAAGTTCCACGGCCAGATCGATGATCGGGCCGACGAGCGTGGCGGCGACCAGAAAATCGGGGTAGCTGGAGTCTTCGAAATCGGCGCCGCGATGGATATTGCCCGGCTTGGGGGCGGTGGCTTCCATGATCGTGGCCAACGTGAAACATTGGCCGACCGACAAGGGGCCCCGCAATTGCGTTGTTTTCTCGGTACGATTCATAGGCAAGGGCTCGTCATCTGGGCCTACGCATGAGGCAAGGTCACATGGAGCGGATGTTTCTTGAGAAAATTCTCCACGATCGGCACAAGCTGCTCGTGGGCGTCTTCGGCGACCCAATGGCCGGCGCCGGCCAGGCGATGCACTTCGGCATGCGGAAAGAATTCTAGAAACCGCGCCAGGAAATCGGGCGTAAAACACCAGTCGCGCATGCCCCAGACGAAGAGCCACGGATGCCCGGCGAGCCGCGGCAGCCCCTCTTCAATTCCCAACAGCGCCTGGTAACTCGGATGTCGCGGGGACGTGGGAATGTCGGCGACAAAGCGATAGATGGCCTCGCGATGCGCCCAAGTGTCGTACGGCGCGAGGATGCCGTCGCGCACCGCCCTGGTCATGCGTTCGCGGCGGCAAACGGCCATCCGCAGCGCCGCCCGGGCGAAGAGGTTGAACCCCTGGACGGCCAACCGCCCCACGAGCGGCACGCGACATATTCTTATGCGCCACGGCACGCGCCGTGAGCGAAAAGCCGCCGTATTCAACAGCGCGAACCTCCGGTAGCGCCGTAGGTCGGCCAATGCCGCGCCCAGGCCGATCGGCCCGCCCCAATCCTGGGCCAAAAGAGTAATGTCCTCGAGTTCCAGCCGCTCGACGAAGCGTGCCAGATTGTTGATGTGTTGGGCCAGCCGATACGGATAGCCCGGCGGCTTGTCGCTTTGTCCGCAGCCGATGTGATCGACGGCGACGACGCGAAAACGGGGCGCCAGCCCGCGGATCAGCTCGCGCCAGTGGAACGACCAGGCCGGGTTGCCGTGGACCAAAAGCAGCACGTCGCCGCTCCCCTCGTCGACGTAGTGGTAGCGATGTCCGTCGAGGTGAATTTCTCGGGAGGCAAATGGGTACAAGGTTTGCCAATGGGGCGCAGGGTGCATTTCGAGCCACGTCGGCCAAACGGCGGAGAAACCGCCCGCAATATACAATTCACGCCGCCGGCCGGGCTAGCAGCGTGTTGAAAAACTGGGACAGGCACCTCGCGACCGCCGTTTTTC
>JBBDNV010000041.1:0-36248 GCA_040877415.1 Pirellulales bacterium | reverse complement strand
GAACCTGGGGCATCTGGTTCCTCCCCCGCCGGCAGCGATCACGCGCGGCGCAAATCGGCATTGCAAGCGCAAAAAGAAGCAGCCGCGCCGGTGGTAGGGCCGACGCGGCTGCCTTGCAATGGGAGCCTCTTCTCCCATTCCCTATCGTTGGCCGACGTCCGCTTGCGGCCCTTCGTCCGAAGTATCCGGCGGCGCCGCGGCCGGAGCGTTTTCAATATCCTTTTCCTCGGCCTCCTCATCGGATGGCGCATTTTCGTAGCGAGCCAACGTCCACGGTCGGGTTTGGCCGTTTTCAAAGTGCACGGCCAGCGCTGCCTTGTTTCCCGTCAGGTTCGCCAGCGACGTTTCAAAGATCACCTTGCCGTTAGCACCGAACGTGAAGGCGATGCGCTGCGTCTTCTTGTCCACGGCCCCTTGGATCGCGTGATCCTGGTCGCTCAAGAGATCGAAGTACGTCCCCCGCACCAGCCCGTCTTTGCCAAGCGTCAATTGCACGAGCGCGCTGGCTTCCGGCTGACCCTTGGGTGCCAGCGTAAAGACGCCCAGCGGCAGAAACCTGGCGTCGTTGGACGGGGCGTTGGCCCCGCTCTTAGCCAACCGGCCGGCTTCGTCGGCGCCGCCGGCGGATTCGTCGGGCGCGGTGGCGTTTTCGCCCGCCCCTTGCGGCTCGGCTGTCGGTTCGTTGTCGGTCGCTTCGTCGGCCGGCGTCTCTTCGGTGTCGGACGTATAGACGGTGGGAATGTCATCGTACCCGCCTGCGATCGGAGCCACGTCGCCCCAGCCGAGCCAGGCCGCCGCGGCACCGAACGTCGTTACGGCCCAGGGATTTCCCCAGCCCCAACCAGCGGAACCCCAGCCCCACGCGCCGCGGTGGTGGTCATACCAGTGATGGGAGAACGGCCGATTGTGATGCGCCCAATGTGAATGGTGAAAGTGATGATCGGCGTGATGGCCGTTATGGTGCGCAGCGTGATGCCCGCCGCCGTGGTGACCGCCACCGTGACCACCGCCATGCCCGCCGCCGCCGCGCGCAAACGTCTGCGCGGCCGAAAAGCCCACGACGGCAGCCATCGCCAGACTCAGCCAGAAATACTTACTCATTTAATTGATCCTGAAAAAGACGAAAGGTTGGTCGCTGCCCGCACCATGCGGACGCGCGAGTCGTTCAAACTGTAGCCGGGGTCATTGACCCCGGACTGTAAATACCCGGATAACGCGCCCAGCGACCGGCCTCACTGAGGCCGGCTACAAAGCGCACGCGGCTACTTCGTTTGTTGTGCGGGACTGTCGAATCGGGCCAGGGTCCATTGCCGGCTCGGGCCGTTGTCGAACACCAGCTTCACCGACCCGGTCGACTGCGTCAGGCTCGCCAGCGTCGTCTCGAACGAGACGCTTCCGCCGGAAAACACTTTGAACGTCGCCCGCTGTGTTTGCTTGTCGAGCTTGCCGGCCACGGCCTGATCTTTTCCAGTCACCACATCGTAGTAATTGCCGCGCAGTTCACCTTGCTTGTTGACGGCCAGTTGCACGAGCGCACTGGCGTCCTTTTCGCTTTTCGGCGCCAAGGCAAACACGCCCAGCGGCAGAAAGTCGCCGGCGCTCGTGTCGACCGCGTTCTCGTCGTCCTGCGCCTGATCGCCTTCGGTCTCGGCCGTGTACACCGTGCCGCCGCTGGCGGCCGTCAGGCCCAGCCAGGTCGCCGCGGCGCCGAACGTGGCCACGGCCCAGGCGTCGGCGTGCGGGTGCGTGTACTGCCAGGCTCTCGGATGATCGGCGTACCAGGCCGGCGTAAACGGCTGATTGGCCGACGTGAAGTTGGTCTTCAGTTGCGAGACCTTGTTTTGGAAATTGCCGTTTTTGAGATTGCCGGCGACGTTGCCGCCACCCAGCGGCTGGAGCTTGCCGCCAAGATTGCCGAAGCCTTGCTGGCCGATCTGGCCGCCCGGACGAATTGGGCCCGAACGCAGTCCGCCCGGACGAGCGCCGCCGCCCGGCCGCCCCGGACCTTTTCCGCCCGGTCGTGCTTGCGCATCTTGAACCACCAAACCAACCACGAGCGCAACAGCCAGTGCCAAGAAATAACGATTTCGCATCGACACACCTTTGTATGAGGACCTGAAAACGCAACCCCGGGCCGGCGGGCCCGACTCTAAGAGAGGGTATTGGAAGCCTAGCTTACAAGCCCCCGCTCAGCCGCCCGGGTGCGATAAGATTGCGAAATTCACGGGAAAAACAGCCATGTCGCGGCTCGATGTTGGCGAGTTAGAATGCGCCGCTCGCGCCCGCGCTCGCGGCTCTCTGGAACGCGTCGCCGAACCCCTAGCTAGCTAGCCACTCATTGCTGCGCAAGCCAGTACCGAATCGCCTGCACCATGTCGCGGCGCGTGCTGGGTGAGTATTCCAGATCGAACCACAGGATCCCGCCCGTCGGATCGAGCAAGTAGCTGCGCGGCACCTTTGCGGTGGCCACTTGTTTGAGCGCCGAGCCGTCGGCATCGCTCAGAATCGTAAACGCCGCGCCGGCCTGTTTGGCCAGCTCGCCGGCCAGTTGCGCCTGGTCGCCCGTGTTGATGGCCACGATCGCCAGACCGCGGTCGGCAAAACGCGGCTGGTGGTAGCGGGCCAAATCGGCCAGCTCTTCCAAAGCGGTCGGCTCCGAGCCGTTCCAGAACACCACCAGCGTCAGTTTGTCTCCAAATAGCTGCGAAAGCGTGTGCTTTTGACCAACCAGGTCCGATAGCTGCAAATCGGGAAACGCGTCGCCGACGCCCACCAGGCACATGGCCGCATGGTGCTCGGTGAGATTCACTTTCGGCATCGTCAGGTCGGCCGCGTCGACGTTGTCCAACGGCAGCGGCGCTTCGGCCGCCGGAAGCTCCGCCGGCGGTTTCAGCCGCTCGTCGGGCGCCCCATCCGGCTTCTCTTCGCCGGCCTGTTCGGCCTCATCGCGCGGCACGCGGATGCGGCTTTGGGCCGACGCCAACTTCACCCCCGAATCGGCCGACGTTTCGGATTCGTCGGACCCTCGGGCCGCCTCGGGCCCCGGCGGCGCCGAATCGGCCTCAATGCCCGCACGCGCGGCGTCGCGCTCTTCGGGCGAGACACGTTGGCTGCAGCCCGACGTCCCAATGACCATCGCGAAGAGAATGCAGGCGAAAACGGGACACGTTCCAGCGTGGCCGGACATGGGCAAGGCTCGTTCCCGCGGCGTCGTGTTTTCCATGCGTTGTTCAAGTGGGGCCAGCGTGGGCTTCAAGCGGCCCATTTTCCCCGGCTATCGCGGCGAGGTCAACGCCTGCTAGCTGCGTCGGGATCGCGAATTTGGATGCCCAGCTCGCGCAACTGCTTGGCATCGACCCGTCCCGGGGCTTCGGTCATCAGGTCGGTGGCCCTTTGCGTTTTGGGAAACGCGATGCAATCGCGGATGTTGTCGAGCCCACCAAATATCATCACCCAGCGATCCAGCCCCAGGGCAATTCCGCCGTGCGGCGGCGCGCCGTAAGCCAACGCGTCGAGCAGAAAACCGAATCGCTCGCGCGCCTGTTCGTCCGAGATTCCCAACAGTCGAAAAACTTGTTGCTGCACGATCGGGTCGTGAATCCGGATCGTGCCGCCGGCCGCCTCCAACCCGTTGATCACCAGGTCGTAGGCTTGCGCGCGGCACCTGCCCGGATCGCTTGCCAACAGCGCCAGGTCTTGCGGTCGCGGCGCCGTAAACGGATGGTGCATGGCCGTCCAGCCGCCCGTTTCTAGGTCGCGCGCGAACATCGGGAACTCGACGACCCAGGAAAAATGCTTAGCCGCCGGATCGTACGCCTTCAATTCCTGGCCGAACCGGCGGCGCAGCCCGTAAAGGGCCTTGCACGTGACTTCGAACTGGTCGGCCACGAACACCAGAAAGTCGCCCGGCTCGGCCGCCATGCGTTCGGCGATCCTGCCGAGCAAAGCCGCGTCAAAATTCTTCGCGATCGGCGAGGCCAGCGTGCCGCCTTCCTCGACTTTGAACCAGGCCAGACCCTTGGCGCCGAAATCCTGCACCACGAAGTTGGTCAATTCGTCGATGCCCTTGCGCGAGTAGCGCCCAGCGCCCCCCTTGGCGTTGATGCCCCGCACGCGGCCGCCGGCTTCGGCCGCCGCGCGAAAGACGCGGAATTCGCTCTGGCGGGCAAGGTCGGTCAAATCCACCAGCTCCATCCCAAACCGCAAGTCGGGCGAGTCGTGCCCGAACCGCTGCATCGCCTCGTCGTACGTCATGCGCTCTAGCGGCAGCTTCACTTCCAGCCCCAAAAGTTCCCCGGCCAGGCGGGCCACCAGCCCGTCGATCAGACGAATCACGTCGTCGCTTTCCACGAACGACATTTCCAGGTCGAGCTGCGTGAATTCCGGCTGGCGGTCGGCGCGGAGATCTTCATCGCGAAAACAGCGGGCCACCTGCACGTAGCGATCGTAGCCGGCGATCATCAGAATCTGCTTGTAGAGCTGCGGCGATTGTGGCAGGGCGTAGAAACAGCCGTGATGCACTCGGCTGGGAACCAGATAGTCGCGGGCCCCCTCGGGCGTGCTGCGCCCCAAGATGGGCGTTTCGACGTCGATGAATCCATGCTCGTCGCAATATTTGCGCATGCCGAGCGTAATCTGGTGCCGCAGCAGCATCGTTTCCTGCATGTCGGGCCGGCGCAGATCGAGATAGCGGTACTTGAGCCTCAGGTCTTCGTTCGGCAGCTCCATGCCGCCCGGTTGAAACGGCGGCGTCAGGCTCTTGTTGAGAATCACAAGCTTCGAGGGCCGCAGCTCGATTTCGCCCGTGGCCAGTTTCGCATTGACCGTCCCCTCGGGCCGATGCGCCACCTCGCCGTTGACCGAAATGACGAACTCGCTGCGCAGCGAGCGGGCCAGATCGCGCGTCTGGTCCCCGCACTCGGGTCCAAAAACGATTTGCGTCTTGCCGTAGCGGTCGCGCAGGTCGATAAAAATCGCCCCGCCGTGATCGCGATAGCTGTCGACCCAGCCGCACAGGGTCACCGGCTGGCCGATGTGCCCGGTGTTCAATTCGCCGCAGGTATGAGTCCGCAACAACGCCGTATCTCCTCGTCGGCCAGCCAGTTTGCCGTGGGCTTACTCAGACAAGCCGACCATCTTACTCTACACACTGCCGCTGGGGAAAGGCGATCGTGAGGCGTTCCAAGCGACAAGCACTACAGGCAGGACGTTTAGGATTCAGACTCATTGGCCGAAGGACCGCAATCCGGGCAAGACGGCATTCGCGCGGCGATTCACTCCACTGGGCGATCACTCCAGCTTGATTCTGATTCGTTTTCCGATTCCCCGGGCGAGGCGTTCAAGCGTAGCGATTGTGGGATTCTCGGCGAGCCCGTTTTCAAGTCGGCTGATCGCCGATTTGTCGATTCCACTTCGGTCCGCGACGTCCGCCAGGCTCAGGTTTTGTCGTTCGCGCAACCGCTTCAGGTCCGCTGCAAACTGCATCATCGCGAGATACTCCCCTTGCTTGATGGGGGCATCGAATTCTCCACTTGCCCGCAGCTCCGAGAGCGACGGCTTGTCCGCAAATTTTGCACGTACCGCGCGATCGCGATCCTTTTGCGAATCCGACGCCGTTTCGTTTCTATTGAGTCTGCGTCGTTGCATGTTTGGCCTCACTCTCGCCTCATCGTGGCTCCGGCACCTGGTTGTCAATCGGCTTTCGTGCCGCAGGCCGTTGTTATATATTACAACGCCCGGCCCCCTTGTCAAGCCGCACGCGCGCTGATCACGGAATTTGTTCAGTCGCCGAGTCCGGACCGTCCAGCCGCGCCCTCGCGGGCAATCTGTCCGGCAACGTCGCAGGCGCCGCGAGCGTCCGACATCTTGATGAACCGGCATTCGCTCAGGCTGCGGAACCAGGTCATCTGTCGTTTGGCAAACTGGCGCGTGCGGAGCTTGACCAGCTCGACGGTTTCCGAAAATTCGCGCGCGCCGCGCAGATGCTCGATCACTTCGCGATAGCCGATCGTTTGCGAAGCCGTGCGGCCGGGCGGCGTTGGGCTCGCAAGCAGCCGGCGGACTTCGTCGACCAGGCCCTTTCGAAACATGGCGTCGACGCGCCGGTCGATCCTTTGTCCCAGCTCTTCGCGCGGCCAATCAAGCACAAAGACTCGGCACTCGTCGGCCGGCCGGGCGCGGTCGAATTGTTTTTGCAATTCGCTGATGCTCTGGCCGGTCTTTTCGAAAACTTCCAGCGCGCGAATCACGCGCCGCGTGTCGCGCGGGTGCAGCCGGCGGGCCGACAGCGGATCGACGGCGGCCAGGCGAGCGTGCAGGCCTTCATGCCCCTCGTTTTCGGCCACCGCTTGCAGCCGGCGCCGCAATTGCCAATCGGCCGGCGGGCCACGAAAAATGCCGCGCAGTAGCGCCTTCAAATACAGCGGCGTGCCGCCGACAAAAAGCGGCGTCGCCCCGCGCGCCTCGATCTGCCGAACCGTCTCGTCCGCCGCCAGGACGTACTGGGCGACGCTGTACTTCTCGTTCGGTTCGATGACGTCGATCAAATGATGCACGATGCCGGCTCGCTCGACTTCCGTCGGCTTGGCCGTGCCGATGTCCATGCCGCGATAGAGGGCCATCGAGTCGAGCGAAATGATTTCGGCGCCGAGCAAGCGCGCCAGCTCGATCGCTACGGTCGTCTTGCCGCTGGCCGTCGGCCCCGTCAAGAACCAGCAGTCGCCGGACGTTATTTCATAGCCTGTCATCAAAGCCCAGCCCTACCAACTCGACGCGTCAGCGACGGCTCTTCGTCATTCCTAAGCCGCAGAAATCCATATTGAACCGCAGAGTTCGCCGAGGAACGCAGAGATCTTGCCTTCAAAACCTCTCGGTATTCTTCTCTGCGCACCTCTGCGCCCCCCGCGGTTCATTTCCCCGGTTTCCCCTGCCAGTTGCCACAATAGGCCTCCGGCTCTACGATGCCGGAAATCGTAGCCCACGCGCGCGCCCTGCCCGTAAGGAGATTCCGTTGAGCGACCCCAGTTCCATTTTCGCCCGGCTGATGGCGGTGATCGAGGACCGCAAAGCCAATCGGCCCCAAAAATCGTACACCACGACGCTGTTTGCCGGCGGCGTGGCGAAGATCGGCGAAAAAATCCGCGAGGAAGCCGCCGAAATCGTCGCCGCCGCCGGCGAACCCGGCGACGCCGGACGCGATCATACCATCCGCGAGGCCGCCGATTGCATGTATCACCTGTTTGTGCTGCTGGCCGAGCGCGACATCCGGCTCTCGGACCTGGAGGCCGAGCTGGAGCGGCGATTCGGCACCTCCGGGCTGGATGAGAAAGCCTCCCGCCCGGTGAGCGTGGAGTCGAGCAACGTCAAGGGTAAGCCCGCCGCGGATTTTCCCTCATGAATAACCTCAGGATCGGCGTCCCCAGCAAAGGCCGGCTGGCCGAAGTGGCCGGCGAGCTGTTGACGGAAGCGGGCCTGAACTTCCGCCAGCAGGAGCGGAGCCTGTTTGCCCGCTGCCGCGAGATGCCGCTGGACGTCACTTTCCTGCGCACCGAAGACATTCCCGTGCTGTGCGCCGAAGGAGCCATCGACCTGGGCATCACCGGCGGCGACCTGGTGGCCGAAAGCGGCGCGGTGCTCGTCAACCGATTGGAGCTGGGCGTCGGCCATTGCAGCCTCGCCGTGTGCGTGCCCGAGGACAGCCGGATTGCCAACTCGAGCGAGCTGAACGGCGCGCGCGTGGCCACCAGTTTTCCACGTCTCACCGAAAGCTTTTTGCGCGGGCACAAAGCCCAGGCTCATCTGGTGAATCTGTCGGGCTCGGTGGAGATCATGATTGCGCTGGGAGTGGCCGACGCGATTGTCGACCTGGTGGGAACCGGCAGCACGCTGGCCGCCAATCGCCTGCGCGTCCTGGCCGAAATCAATCGTTATCAAACGATCCTCGTGCAGAACGCCACCTGCCGCCACGCCGAGCAGGCCGACCGGGTCGTGCGGCGACTGGAAGGCGTGGTGATTGCCCGCAGCTATTCGCTGTTGGAGTACAACGTCGCCCGGGCCCAGCTATCGGCCGCCGAAAAGATCACGCCGGGCTTCAACTCTCCGACCGTCAGCGCCCTGGAAGACCCCGCCTGGTGCGCCGTCCGCGTGATGGTCCGGCGCAGCGAAGTGATCGACATCATGGAGCAGCTCGAAGCCCTCGGCGCATCGGCTATTCTGGAAATGCAAATCACGAATTGCAGGCTTTAGCCCCCGGCTTTGCCGCGGGATTGGGATTCTTCGCGAAACGGCACGAATGCAATCGCAGCCCGGCGTGTCATTCAAAAACGATTCCCCTGGCAAAGCCGGGGGCTAGATCACTTCTTCCCGATAGCGAGTTTTTCAACACGCTGCCAGATCACTTCTTCCCGATAGCGAACACTGCTTGCTCGCCGGCGCCGTTGCGGTTGTGGCGCGTCGTGAAATAAAGCCGCTGGCCGTCGGTGGCCAGATTGCCGTCGATTTCCGCCTCCGGCGTCGGCCGCAGCTTCCATCTCAAGCGGCCGTCCGCGGTTGCCAAGGCGTAGATCTGGCCTTCCATGCCGTCCAGGTACACGGTGTCGTCGGTCACCAGCGGCGAATCATAAATCGGGCAAGCTCCGCCGCCGGCATATCGATCGCACTCGAACGACCACGCTTTCTTGCCGGTCTTCGCGTCGAGCCGATACAGATGCCCGTCGCTCGAGCCAATGTAAACCGCGCCGTCGTGCACGGCGGCCCCCGCCGAGACGCGGCCGCCCGTATTAAAACTCCAAACCACCTTGCCCGTGCCCGCGTCGAGACAATAGAGCTTTTTGTCCTGGCTGCCAAAATACACCAGGTTTTCGGCCACGACCGGAGTGGCGCTGATCCAGCCGGCGGTTCGGAACGACCAGCGATCCTCGCCCGTCCGGCAATCGAGGGCCACCACGCGCGACTGGTCGAAGATGGGTTGAAACAGCGTCTTGCCATCGCTGGCGGCGATCTTTGGTCGCGCGGGCTTGTCGCCCAAGCGGGCCCGCTGGCCGTCAAATCCCGGCGGCGAAGGGGGCGCGTCGAAGACGACGTCGCGAGTCCATTCCTCGGTGCCCGCTTGAGCATCGAGCGCGTGCACGACGCCGTCGTACCCGCAAACCAATAGCCGATTCTCGATCATCAGCGGCGAAGTCTCATTCGCGCCGTGCGGAAGATCGAACTCCCAAACAGGTTTCCCATCGATCGCCGAGAGGGCCAGGACCTGGTTGCTGGTGGCGAAATAGGCGATATCTCCCATCACCAGTGGCGCCTCGGACCTTCCCTCGTCGACTTGTTTCATCCACAGGAGCCTGCCATCCTCCGCCCGCGCCGCGTAGATCCGGCCCGAGCGGTCGCTAAAAAACACGCGCCCTCCCGCCGCGAGCACTCCGCCCAGATCCGGCGTCTGTCCATTGGCCGGCTCCGGCACGAACTTCCAGATCACTTGGGGCTGCTCGTGCAAATCGAGCTTTTCGACCTCGCCGGTGCGCGCCTCGTTCGACTGGTAAATCGCATCCTGCGCATGCCCGCACGCCGCGGCGAGCGCCACCAGGATCACGGCTTGTGCAACCGGCGAAACCAACCTCATGACCATCACTCCATGAAGTGATCAATTTCAAAACCCGCCGATCATCCTAGCGTCTGGGCGGCCGGCGGCAATACTCTGCCGACTGCGTAGCCTGGCAGGCGACAATTCCCGATGCAATCTTCGTGATAGGCACTGCGCATGACCTGGAAGAACTTGCAAAAACAAGGCCGCGTCGAACCGCACGTCACGAGCAAACCCGAGCTCGATGACCTGCGCGCGGTCATCGATCGCAACGTGGCCCCTGACCGTTCAGCACAGTTCTTTGGCACTCTTGGCGCCCTTGTGAAACAGCCATGCCGCCAACTCGTTGGCGCCGCTGCGCCTTGCCGCGTCGAAGGGCGTCAACTTGTCATACCCAATCCAGTTGATGTCGGCGCCGTGTTGTAGAAGATACTCCGCCGTGTCGCGCTGGCCGCCGTGGCATGCACACCAGAAGGCGCCAGTGACGTCGTCGGGCGCGGGGGGCGAGTCGCCCGCAAAATGCTCTTCGACGCGATCCATCAGCCCCAGCGCGGCGGCCTGCCAAAGCGTTGTTTTCGCGCCGCGCTCGACGAGCCGTCGCGCCGCCTTCCATTGTCCGAATGCCACCGCATCGGCCAGCGGCGTGCCGCCGCCAATCACGGCGCCCGCGGCTTCGATATCGGCGCCGGCGTCGAGTAGCGCGTCGAGCACCGCGACCTCATCGCTGCTGGCGGCCCAGTGGAGCGGCGTCTCGGTGTGGGGTCCGGTGAACCGCGCGTTGACGTCGGCACCGGCCGCGACGAGTGCCGCAACCGTCTGAGCCCCGCCCGGAAAGTGGCCGGGCCAGTCGGTCACCACGTGCAAGAGCGTCCGCGACATTCCGCGGGCGTCACTACCCGGATCGCCGAGCCTCACCGATGCCAGCCCCGGATTCTCGTCCAAGAGGCGCCGCAAGGCCGCCAAATTGCCGCTGTGGATCGCCTCAACCACCGCTACGGCGAGAGGATCCTCGGTATCGATGTTCCGCATGTCCAGCCTCACGCATAAACGCGGTCACTTCTTTGGTGCCCCGCGGCTTGAGTTCCAGCAGTCGCGGTGCAGTTTCCACTTGCCGCCGACTTTCTTCCACAGGACGACGTACTTGCCCTGATCCAGAACCTCGGCTCCTTTTCCGAAGACCGTGGCTTTGCCCAACTCGACAATCGAATCGCCGAACGACTCGATCTCCGTCGTCGTTAGCTCCAACCCAACAATCCCGCCGGCCATGGCGGCTCTCCAGAACTTTTCGATCGCGGCGCGTCCCGCGACGATTTCTTCGTTCGGCGGCAATAGTTGACCACCTTCGGTGTACATTTCCGCGACCCCTTTCGCATCACCCTTTCCGAATGCGGCGGCGAATGCGGCGTTCGCTTCCTCAATGGCCCGCCGGGGGTCATCCTTTTCCGCAGCCTTAAGCGCACCGCAAGTGAAGACCATCGCGAGGTGCAAAGCGATAGCTGTCGTCACGGATAAGCTTTTCACGGCGTCCCCTCCAGGATTATCAAGAACTTCAGTTTGGACCACGAAACGGAAATGATTATCCGGCGGGCGGGCTTCGACGTCCACCGAGCGCGGGTGGCCGAAAACGTGCGTTGACGGCCTCCCAGAATTCTGGATTTATGAGAGATTGGGCCACTCGCGACCTGCCGCGCGGTTTTTCAATTTTCACCGGCGGCCATTTTGAAAGCACGGGCAGGGTCTAAAGAGTGGCCGCGGCGCGATTTGCGCGCGGTCGCGCGAGTTTCTCACGCCCACGCTGTATAGCTATGAAAAACTCCGGCCCCCAGTTGGACACTTTTGGCCTGAAAATGAGAATCTGAAAACACGCCAGAGGCGGGAGGCTGGAGGCCGGAGGAAGACACGGAGGAACGGAGGAAGAGACAGAATTCGGGGTCGTTACTGACCCCCGACCCCTGACGCCTGACCCCCAACATACGTCCCCACGATGCGCGATTCGGGAGCGAAGAGCAGCTCGTGCGGGTCGGCGGGCGAATCGTCGCCCAGGGCGACGATCGCCAGGTTGGCGGCTTTGCCCGGCTCGAGCGTGCCCATCCGGTCGTCGAGCGCGAGCGCGGCGGCGCCGCCAATCGTTCCCAATCGCAGAACCGTGGCCGGGTCGACCTGGGGGTGATGCGCGGCGACGAAACGCATCTCTTCAAAAATGCTCAGATCGGGATTCGAGGCCCGGCTGTCGGTGCCCAACGCCATCGAAACCCCTGCGGCCAACAGCCGCGCGAGCGGGTACGGCTCGTGAGCGAAGAAGTGATGCGAGCGCGGGCAGTAGACGACCGACATGGTTTGCCGGTGCGCCGAGAGAAACTCGATTTCCTCGCCGTCCAGATAGTTGCCGTGAATCACCAGTGCCCGCGGAGCCCGAGCCAACTGGGCCAGGTAGTCGACAATGCTGGCCAGCCGCGCATCGTCGGCCGGATCCCAGGCGTCGAGGGATTCGAGCAATTCCCGAAACGGCCCCGAGCTCAAGTGCAAAAGCTCCAACTCTTCGCGCGTTTCGGCCAGGTGCATGGCCAGCGGAACCCGGTAGCGCCGACTCAGCTCCACGAGCGACGAGAGCAAGTGCGGATGAACCGTGTACGGGGCATGCGGACTGAGTGCCGGCAGGACGTCGGCCCGAGGACGTTTGGCCGCCAGAAATGCTTTGGCCGCCGCGGCGGCTTCCCGGGCGCGCATCAGCGTCGGGCCGATCGACTCGTGAAACATGACCGTCGTCGGCATGTTTTGGGGCAAATAGTCCGCCGTGCGCCAGTCGGTCGCGGCGATTTCACCCACGGCGGTCGTGCCGGCCGCAATGCATTCTGCAAGCCCCCGCGCCACGGCCCGCTCGGCGGCGTGGCCGGCCGTTTGCCGGTGCTCCATCACCCCGCGCAGCCATTGGGGCAGGCTCATGCCCGGGCTGCCGAGCGGTTGGGGCAAGTTGCTGAATTCGAGATGCGTGTGCGCGTTGACCAGTCCGGGCAGGATCGCCACATTGCCAAGATCGTCCACGCTCCCCACCGAAAGGTTGTCGGCGACGGCGGCAATCCTCGACCCGTCGACGACGACCAGTCCATCGGCGATCGGCGGGCCGCTAAGGGGAAAGACGAAGCGAGCTCGCAGGGCTGACGACGGTTGGCTCATGCATGCCCTCCTCGTTGGCTCTCGCCCGCGGCGCGGATCCGCACGGGCTCCGTCGGATCGCGCCCGACTATCCCGCCAGCCACGTGGCGGATTGATGTTCGATTGCCTCCTGCAACGATTCCTCGGGCGTGCGGGCGTACGGCAAGCGGTGGAACCAATAGAGGATTCCGGCACTGGCCAGAATGCTGACAACCAACACCGGCCAGTGATAGAGCTGCTCCCCGGCGGACCCGTTGCGCACGAGCCAGTCGAGCCAGCGCGTCTCGTCGCCCGCTGGCGGCGCCAGTTTGTGCACCAGCACGCCCATCGAGTTATGAACGACGTGGAACAACATGCAGGGCACGAGACTGCCGGCTTGCACGGCGATAAAGCCCAGGATCATTCCCACCACGAAAGTGACGATCGACTGCTGGAACAGCGCGTGCGCGGCGCCGAAGAATATGCTGCTGATGATGATCGCCGACCACTTGTGTCCCATGTGCCGCAGGCCCGAGAGGATGAACCCGCGAAACGCCAGCTCCTCGCAGATAGCCGGCATCACGGCAATCACGAGGAGCAGGATCCAGATGTTGTCTTGCTCGAGGAGCAGGCGATTCAGGGCCTGCACGAGTTGCTCGTTCAGCGGATAAACCCGATTGACGATCACTTGCAACAGGTTCGCCGTCGGGTGCAATACGACGGCCAACAGCACGGCCGCCAGCGAAGCCCTCAGGGCGGGACGGCGCAACAACAGGGTCTGCGCCGGGCTGCGGGTCAGCATGACCGTCATCAGCAAGACCGGCGTGGCGATGACGACCAATTGCGTGACGGCGGCGACCGTCACGAAATCGGAAAATATCAGGCCGAAGCTCATGAAGAACTTGATCAACAGGATCAGCACGCCGCAAAACATCGCGTCGGCAAAGCTGGGGGTGGCTCCCCGATCGCGAACCAGGTGCCGAATCCACAGGCTGACGCCCCACCGCTCGCTTTCGCGAAACAGCACGCTCTCGGTGTTGAACTGATCGGTCGCCCAGCGAATCGCCAACAGGCAGCAGCACAGCGTAACGGCCACGACGACGGGCGTGTACGGCAGCACGACCAGGTAATTGCCTTCGAGCATGGCCCGCAAAAGCAGCACCACCCCGGTAATGGGAATCAGGCTGTTGCCCAAATTGAGCTCGACGCCGGGGGCCATCGGCAAGATCACAAGCGGCATCGTCACCAGCACCAGGGGCATCAAGTAATACTGGCCCTCTTTGGTGCTGCGGGCGAACGCAGCCAAGGCCAGGCACAAAGCGGCAAACAGGGCCGAAACCGGCACCAGCGCCAACAGCAGCCAGACGAAGGCCAGCGCAGGGGGCGGGCCCAGATTGGGAATTTGGCTCAAAACAAACGAACCGGTAATGGCCAGGCTGGTCAGATTCAACATGGCCGTGGCCGCGCTGAAGAGCATGATGGTCAACAGTTTTCCCCACACGATTTCGAGCCGCTCGGCCGGACTGCTGAGCAGGGTTTCCAAAGTGCCCCGCTCTTTCTCGCCGGCGCACAAATCGATCGCCGGATAAAAGGCCCCGGTCAGCGCCCAAATCACAAGTACGAACGGCAGGATTTTGGCCCACACGGCCGCCGTGTGCTGCCCCTTTCCGGCCACGTCCCGCGTTTTGATCGGAAACGGTTTGGCCGCCGCCAGCGGGATTCCGCTGGCCTCCAGATTGCGCCGGCCGATTTGATCGCGCCATCGGGAAAGCACGTCCGCCACGCGGCGGTAGGCTGCCGTCGAGGCGTCCTCGGCCAGGTTGGGGTAAATCGCCACGCCCGGCAGCTTCAGATCGGCCTCGTTGACGGGCCCTTTGCCGGATCGCGAATTCGCAAGCGCTTGCGAAAACCGGGCAAAGCGCTCGGCGAAATCGGGCGGAAAGTAAACCACCACGTCGAAGCCGTCCTCGCGCATCTCGTCCCGCGCCAGCTCGAGCGGATTGCTCGCCGCGCCCCCCGCCGCGTCCCCGGACGATCGCGACGTCACCTGTAATAGGGCGATCGCCTCGCGGTCGGAGAACAAGTCCGCCGCGAATCGATCCTTGTCCACAAGCGGCGGCAACTGCCCAATCTCCGGCGCGCCGACGACGAGCACGCGAATCGCGTGCTCGCTCATGAACTGCATAACCTGGAAGACGCTCATTCCCAACAGCGGATAGAGCACCAGCGGCAACACGGCGATCATGAACAACGTGCGCCGGTCGCGCAGTTGATCGCGAATCTCGCGTGCCAGGATGAGTTTGACGTTCGACCAGTTCATCGTCAGTAGCGCGCCGGCATCAGCTTGCGGCGGCAGTCGCCTGGGCCCGATCGTGTTGGTGAATCAAATCGAAGAACAATTCTTCCAGATCCCGCTGTTCGTGCCGGTCGCACAACTCGGCCAAGGTTCCCTCGGCCAGAATGTGGCCGCGGTGCATGATCGCGATCCGATCGCACAGTTTCTCCGCGTCGCGCAGGATGTGCGTGGACATGACCACGCACTTGCCGTGGTCGCGCAGCTCCGCGATGGTTTTCAACAGTGCGCGGGCCACGAGCACGTCGAGCCCGGCCGTGGCCTCGTCGAAGATCAGTACGGGCGGGTCGTGGACGATGGCCCGGGCAATCGAGACTTTTTGCTTCATGCCGGTCGACATCTTGGCGCCCAGCACGTCGCGAATTTCGTCCATTTGCAGCCGCGCAAAAAGCTGTTCCATCCGCTCGCGCAGCGGCCCTTGGGCGATGCCGTACAGCCGGCCAAAATACTCGACCATTTCCCACGCCGTCATGCGGTCGTACACCGCCGTGTTGGTTGACACATACCCGATCTGGTGCCTCACTAGCGAAGCCTGCGTGAGCACGTCGTAGCCGTTGACCGAAGCCGTGCCGGCGCTGGGCTTGAGGATCGTGCTCAAGATGCGCAGCACCGTCGTCTTGCCCGCCCCGTTCGGACCCAACAAGCCGTAGATCGCCCCGGGCATGGCGTCGAAGCTGACCCCGCCCAGGGCGACGATCTTGCCGCGCTCGAGATCGGCGTAGTTCTTCGTCAGGTGGCGTACGTGGATCATTCGAGGCTGTCGATGGGCGGCTGTTGCAAAGCACCGTCGGCGCCGATGCGCCTTGCGTGACCGAATGAGGGGCCGCAGTCCAGCGCGCGGAGCGATACCCTCAAAGGTACCACAAGATAGACGAGCACGGAGGCCGGACAGAAATCCCCCGCGAGGCCCGGGAAACTGCCGAAATTCGAGCAGAAACCGCCGGATGTTGAGGCGGATTTGGCGCGTCTATGGGTCGCCGGCCATCCCATCGGGTCAGCCGAAAGGCCTGAAAATCCAGGCATTCTGCTGGAGATAAGCCTGTTTTATGGCGTCGCCGCGCGATTGGGGCGCGCGGGCGGGGCCGCCATTGCCGGTGCCGGCGGCGCTTCGTCGACCAGCTCGTAGAACACGTTGCGCCGTCGCGGAGTGTAGCCGAGCTCGACAATGGCGTCCTTCATCTCGTCGAGCGTCAGGTAGTGTACCGTGCCGGCGGCCGCCACGACGTTTTCCTCGATCATCAGGCTGCCCATGTCGTTGGCGCCGTACAGCAGGGCGATCTGCCCGATCTTGAGGCCCTGGGTGACCCAGCTCGATTGGATGTTGGCGAAGTTGTCGAGATACAGCCGGCTGACGGCTTGCGTTTTCAGATACTCAAAGGAACCGGCCGCCGGCAGATGGGCCATTTCGTAACCGGGCTGAAACGTCCAGCAGATGAAGGCCGTGAACCCGCCCGTTTCGTCCTGCAACTGCCGCAGCCGCTCCAGGTGTTCGATCCGGTCGGCCAGCGTTTCGACGTGGCCGAACATCATCGTGGCCGTGCTGCGGCCTCCCATTTCGTGCCACACGCGATTGACCGCGAGCCAATCGTCAGTGAGCACCTTGCCGCGCGTGATCTCTTTGCGCACGCGATCGACCAGGATTTCGGCCCCGCCGCCCGGGATACTCCCCAGCCCGGCCGCCTTCAGCCGTTCGAGCACCGTGCGCAGCGGCAGTTTTGAAACCTTCGTGAAAAAATAGAGTTCCGGCGGGCTGAAGCCGTGCACGTTCACTTGCGGGAAATGGCTCTTGATGTCGCGCAGCAGGTCTTCGTACCACTCGAGCGCAAGGTCGGGGTGCAGCCCGCCCTGCATCAGAATCTGATCGCCCCCCAGCTCGACGGTTTCCTGAATCTTCGTGAGCAGCACGTCGCGCGCGAGCACGTAGCCTTCGGCGTCCTTGGGCTTGCGAAAGAACGCGCAGAAATCGCACACGGCCGCGCAGACGTTCGTGTAGTTGATGTTGCGGTCGATGTTGTAGGTGCGATACGACTCGGGGTGCAGCCGGCGCGTCACCGCGTCGGCCGCGCGCCCAAGCGCCGCCAGGTCGTGGCACTCCAACAGCCGCAGTCCTTCGTCGGGCATAAGCCGCCCGCCGTCGGCGGCTTTATCGAGAAGTTTGGAAATTGCCGAGTCCAAATTCGACTCCCGCGGGCGCCAGCCCCATGTGGGCGGCCTTGTGGTAAAACAACTCGAGTCCGCGCTGTTCGCGCTGGCCAAGGCAGAAATGCAGATTGTCGCGCAAGTACGACAGGCACTGGGGGCGCGTCAATCCCAGCGGAGCCGCCTCGCGGGCCGCGATTTCCTCAAGATGGGCCACGCCGGCGTCGCGCGCCAAAGCCAGCGCCGCGTCGAGCCCGTCCAGGTCGGCCCCCGCGTGCGCGACCCACATCGCGAAGACGAAAGGCAACTCGGCCCAACGGCACCACTCGTCCCCCAGATCCCACACGAACTGGTACCGCCCGCCGGGCGAATGAATGGCCCGATCGCCGATCAGTAGCACGGCATCCGCCTGGGCGTCGGCCAGCGAAGCCTCGACCGGCAGCCGTTCCAACTGCGGCCGAACGCCGTAGCGCTCGCCCAGCAGGATCCGCACAAGCGCGATGCTCGTGCGCGAGCCCTCGTCAAGCGCGAGCGTGCGAATCTCCGCGACCGGTACGCGGCTGAACAGCTTCACCGACAGCACCGGCCCGCGACAGGCGATACAGGCGTCGGACACGATCGCGTACGTCGGGTCGTGAAAGAACTCGATCGAGGGAATCAGCGCGACGTCCAGCCGGCCGCCGGCCAAATCGTCCGCCAGCCGGCTGGGGTAGTCCATAACGAGCTCGGCGTGCGGGGCGAACTGCTCCAAACCGTAGACGAGCGGCTTGGTGTTCAGATAATTCACCGCGCCGACACGCACCTTCGGACGGCCGTTCATGATCTTCTAAAACCTCCTGAATGGGAGCACCGTGGACGCCAAGACCCCGGGTGCTTGTGAATCGTTTCACCAGGCGTCATTATAGAGACCGCAAAAGGGGCGCTAAGACCACCGCTTGCGCGCAAGAACTCTTCGACAATCCGGAAGGTTGAGCCGAATCATCGTCGAAAAGTAGGTCATGCACCCCGTGCCTGACATTGCCGATCTTTCGCTCGCCTACGACCAGGAAACGGCCCGCGGGGAATACTACGGATTCGCGACGCCATCTCGCGTTCGCTCTATTCGCTTTCGGCCGATTTCAGGGCCGTGGCGCGGAGATAGTCGGACAGGCCGCTAAAACCATCGCGGCGGGCCGTGCATTCGATGATCGCTTTCTCTTCCGCAGTCAGCCGCACGTTGACTTGCTGGGTGCGTCGGCCCGTGCGCGCAGCGGCCGGCGGTTTCTGCCCTTCCTCCAGCAGGTAGGCGACGGCCGCCGTCAATGCCTCGCGCGTCGCGGCCACGCACTTGTCGGGCGTCGCCCCATCGCCGAAGACGTGCGACAACTCCAATCCGCGGCCGTACCAATGGCCACCCTCGGTTTCGAGAATCACCTGATACCGAGCCGCCAGCGCCGCGGCCTCCGTGGCGATCGCCGCGTCAAACGACCGCCCGGTGACACTCGCCCGCCCAGGCGTCTTGCGGCCCCTCGGTTTCCGCTTCGACGATCCGTTTGATCTGACGGACATAGTACGGCTTCACCTTGCCGCGATGCACGGGAATAGACACAAGCGCGCTACTGGACTTCTCGAAGATATGGTGCGACCCTGATACCCTGGCCAAGCGATATCCGGCACTTTGCAGCAATTTGCAAACCACGCCAAACCGCACTTCGCTGGCCATGGTAGTATACCCCATGCTATACGCGACGTCCATGCATTCGGGACATCTGCCCGGGCAACCGATCCCGAGCATATACCGGGTTCCTTGTCGAACGGCAGACTAAACTGCGGATTGACAACTCAATTCCTCCGCCCCTATGCTCCGGAAACCATGAAACCCGTCGTTCAAATCTCGCTCGACCTGACCACCAAGGAAGAAGCCCTCGAAACGGCGGCACTCGCCATGCGGGCCGGCGTCGATTGGCTGGAGGCCGGCACGCCGCTGATCATCGCCGAAGGCATGCACGGCGTGCGGGCCCTGCGCGAGCGGTTTCCCGATACGCCCATCGTCGCCGACCTGAAAACCATGGACGGCGGCTACCTGGAAGCCGAGATGATGGCCAAGGCCGGCGCCACGCACGTCGTGGTCATGGCCCGGGCGCACGAAGAGACGATTCGATGCGTGGTCAAGGCCGGCAAGGATTTTGGCGTCGAGGTAATGGGCGACAACATGGTCTGCGAGGACATGGTGGCCGCCGCCCGCTGGCTCGAAGAGTTGGGCTGCGACTACGTGATCCATCACGTCGGCTACGACGAGCGGCGCGGCATCGCCGCCCGCGGCGCGCGCATGCCCAGCCCGCTCGATCAACTGCGGGCCGTGGTCGAGGCCGTCGGCATTCCGGTCCAAGCCGTGGGCGGGCTGACGCTCGAACAAGCGGTGCGCACGCCCGAATATGGCGCGCCCTTGGTCGTGCTCGGCGCGCCCCTGACGATCGACGCCGACGCCTTCAAAACGGCCGGCGGCGATCTGGAAAGCTCGCTGCGGCTGATTTGCGACAAAGTTCATAGTTACGGCGACATCCCTGTAGGAAAGAAAAAATGAAATCCGCGGCGGTCGTCAATTACGGGCCGGAAAAGTTCAACGTCGAGCTGCGCGAAATCGATCGGCCCACGATCGGCCCCGACGACGTGCTGTTGGAAGTCGGCGCCGTGGGCGTCTGCGGCAGCGACCTGCACCAGTGGACGGCCGAGCACAGTTGGCCGGTCAACTATCCGGTCGTCTTGGGACACGAATTCGCCGGCATCGTGGCCGAGGTGGGGAAGAACGTGCGCGGCTGGCGCGAGGGGGATCGCGGCGTGAGTGAAACCGCCGCCGTGATCGATCTCGACAGCCCCTTGACGCGGCAAGGGCTTTACAACCTCGACCCCACGCGCAAAGGCTTTGGCTACGGCGTCAACGGCGCGATGACGCGTTTTGTGCGCGTGCCGGCCCGCTGCCTGCACCATTTACCCGACAGCCTGTCGATCGAAAAGGCCGGGGTCACCGAGCCGTGCTGCGTGGCGTACAACGCCGTGGCGGTCAATTCCGCCGTCAAGCCGGGCGATCGCGTCGTCGTGCTGGGGCCCGGGCCGATCGGCCTGTTGTGCGCGGCCATTGCCCGCTTGCAGGGGGCCGAAGTGGCCGTCGTGGGCTTGGAGCGCGATCGAGCACGGCTCGTGGTTGCCGAGCAGTTCGGCTGCACGGCGATTGTGGAGGGGCTGGAGGCGTGGGTGAACGAGGGCGATGGCTTGGGCGCCGACGGCGTGATTGACGCCGCCGGCATTTCGGCCACGTTGAAAACGGCCCTCGAAGTCGTGCGTCCCGCCGGCTGGGTGACGAAGGTCGGCTGGGGCAAACTGCCCTACGGCCATTCGCTCGATCCCCTGGTGCAGAAAAACATCACCCTGCGCGGCAGCTACAGCCACAACTGGCCGATCTGGGAGCGGGTTATCCGGCTCTTGGCCAACGGAACGCTCGACGTCCAAAAGATCATCGGCGGCACCTGGCCGCTGGCCGATTGGCACGAGGCGTTCGAAAAAATGCACTCCGGCCAGATCGTCAAGGCCGTGCTCAAGCCGTAAGATTCGTCATGCGCCTGCAAGACAAGGTCATCCTGGTCACCGGCAGCACGACGGGCATCGGCGAGGCCATCGCGCGGCGCGCGGTGGCCGAGGGTGCCCGGGTGCTCATTCACGGCCGCGATGCGAAGCGGGGCCAAGCGCTCGTCGCCGAACTGGCCCCCCAGGCCGCCTTGCACGTCGACGACGTTGCCGATCCGGCCGCGCCCAAGCGGATCGTGGCGGCGGCCGTCGACGCGTTTGGAAAGCTCGACGCGCTTGTGAACAACGCGGCTTCGGTCCAGCGCAGCAATCTCGCCAATACCGACGCGGCGCTGTTCGACCAGATCATCGCCATCAACCTGCGCGCTCCCCTGCTCCTGATCCAGGCCGCCGTCCCCTATCTCAAGCGCTCGCGCGGTTGCGTGCTCAACATCGGTTCGATCAACGGCCACTGCGGCGAGGCGAATCTGCTGGCCTACTCGATTTCCAAGGGCGGCCTCGTGACCCTGTCGCGCAACCTGGCCGACGCGTTGGGGCGTGACGGCGTGCGCGTCAACCATTTCAACGTCGGTTGGGTGCTCACGCCCAACGAGTATCAAGTGAAAATCGCCGACGGCCTGCCGCCCGACTGGCCCGAGCGAATCCCGCGCACCAAGGCTCCCGCGGGCCGGCTGATGAAGCCCGAAGAAATTGCCGCGGCGGCCGTGTATTGGATCGGCGACGAAAGCTATCCGATCTCAGGCAGCGTCGTCGACATCGAGCAGCATCCCGTGATCGGCCGCAATCCGGCGAAAGAGGTGAAGTAGTGATTGGTGATTGGTGATTGGTAGGAGAAAGAAGCTGTGGACGAGCACAACGAAAGGGGCGACAAGGTTCGTACTTACCGCGACTTGCATGTTTGGCAGAAGGCCGTGGTGTTGACTGAGGAGGTTTACGCTGCGACGCGTGCCTTCCCGAAGGATCAGATTTATGGCCTCACGGCGCAAATGAGACGGGCAGCGGTTTCGATCGCCAGTAACATCGCCGAAGGGCAGGGCCGACAAAGCCGTGGCGAGTTTCTTCAATTTCTCGGGCATGCACGTGGATCGCTCGCGGAACTTGGTACCCAAGTGACGATTGCCGGGCGATTGGGCCGCTTGTCGCCTGATGTCGAAGAGACCATGATGGCCCGTCTCGGCGAAGTCGGACGAATGCTCAACGCACTTCGCAGATCGCTCAAACCGCCACCTATGTCCTGACTGCGCCGCTTGATCACCAACCACCAATCACCAATCACCAACCACATGCCTCGACTCGCCGCGTTTCCCAAGGCGCACATGGACCCGCTCGTGGTCGACGGTTCGATGACGATCCGCCAGTGGGTTGATCTGGCCTCGACGCTCGACATTGACGGGCTGGAGTTCTACAGCGGTTTTCTGGAGCTGAAAGACCGCAAGATGTGGGCCGAGTCGCGAAAGATGGTCGAGGACCGGGGGCTCACCATCCCGATGCTCTGCTGCTCGCCCGATTTCACGCACCCCGATCCTGCGTTTCGCCGCGCGCAGATCGACCTGGAAAAGGGCTGGATCGACATGACCGTTGAGCTCGGCGGGCAGTATTGCCGCGTGCTGTCGGGCCAAAGGCGCCCGGACGTTTCGCGCGCGGAGGGCATTGGCTACGCCGCCGAGTGCATCGAGGCTTGCATCCCACACGCGGCCGCCAGCGGCGTGACGCTGATCCTGGAAAACCACTACAAGGACAATTACTGGCAATACCCCGAGTTTGCTCAAAAGATGGACGTGTTTTGCGAACTTGTCGAGCGGATAAGTTCTCCGCACTTCGGCGTCAATTACGATCCGAGCAACACGTTTCTGGCCGGCGAGGATCCCTTGGAATTGCTCGAGCGCGTCAAGCGGCGCGTGGTCACGATGCACGCCAGCGACCGCTACCTGGCCGAGGGAACGATCGAAGATTTGCGCAAGGAAGAGGACAGCGTGGGCTATGCGAAGCGGCTGCGTCACGGCGAAATCGGCCAGGGCATGAACGACTACGACGCCATCTTCGGCAAGCTCGCCGGCGTCGGGTTCGACGGCTGGATCTCGATCGAGGACGGCGTGGATGGCATCGACCAGCTCGAGCGCAGCGCGAGTTTCTTGCGCACGAAGATCGCCCAGTATTGGCCGAAATAGCTCCTTGCGAAGTTACGCTTCTCTGCGCGGCGCCGAGGGCACCGGTCCCGATGCGTAAACGCGCGCGTCGACACGCGAGGCCCGCGCCTGGGACCCGATGCGGGCCGCCAATACGCGCTCGATCTCATCGGCCGACATCCCGCGCTGGATCATTTCCATCTTGAGCGTGGCTTCCATGTCGTCGCGCTGCATTTTGCGGAGATGGCCGGTGATGATCGCGGTCAGTGCCACGATGATGCCGGCCGCGAAGGGAATGCTGATGCCCAGGACGGCTTCGAGCGGAAAATTGGCCAAAAGCGGTGTCATGCGAAAGCCCCGTTTTGCTGGAAACGGTTCATGCCTTCTCACAGGCCTTGCCGAACGGTCGCGAAGTGGCGAACTGCGCCACCTTGAAAGAAAGGTCAGCCAGCGACGGGCGGTCGCCGGCCATGCGGGCCTCCAAGACCTCCTTGATTTCGGCGGCGGACATGCCGCGCTGGATCATTTCGAGCTTGAGCGTGGCTTCCATGTCGTCGAGCTGCGTGCGGCGGTAATGGCTCGAAACGACCTTGGTGATGGCCACCGTGATGCCGCCCAATATGGCGATCACGCCGACGAGCATGCCCGCCAAGGGGAGGATTAGCTCGGCATCGGATTTCGAGAGGAGGTCGAGCATGGTCAGTAACTCCCTGTTCGTGGAACCGCGAGCGGATGCGCGAGCCGCCCCTTCTCGGTCATTATTCGTTTCAGTATGGTCGATCTTGGGAAAACCGCAAGGAAAACTGCAAAACCGCAAGCGTGGATTTTTGCCGGCCACCAAGCCCTTACCGGTGTTTCAGGCCTTCAATTGCTCGTCGTGGCGCATGCCGCTGGGGGGCTGGTCGGCGCGGTGGACGTTCGCCAAGGCCGCAATGGCCCCGGCGTGCTGCTCGACGTCGTTGTCTTCCCATTCGATCGACACGCCGCCCGAGTAGCCGGCCCGGTTCAGTTCCACCAGCAGCGCTTCGGTGCTGGTGGCGTCGCGGGCGGTGCCGGCGGTGACGAAGTTCCAGCCGTTGTGCTTGTCTCCCATGGGCCGATGGCCGCCGAGCCGCCCGTTTCGCGTATAGCCGCTGGCGACCTGCACGCCCTTGATATGAACGCAGTGAATCCGGTCGCCATAGGTGCGAATAAAGTCGATGCCCCAGACCCCTTGCCACTCCATGTGCGAACCATCGAAGTTGAACCCGGCCGCCTTCTGGAAACCGGCGGCGTCGAGCGCCGCCAGGTAGTCGCCGGCGCTTGCGATGTCGCCCATCGCCCGCTCGCTGGGGTGACACTCCAGGTCGAAGGTGGTCCCGTATTTCAAGCAGGCTTGGAAGACTGGCGCGAATCGCTCGACCAACAGTTCGAGGCTCACCTGGAACACGTCGGGAATCGGGTGCCCACCCAGCGAGTTGGGGAGCGGCGGGAACAGAAACCAATGGCTCCAGCAATGGGCCGGCGAGCCGACGAATCCCGAAACCGGCACGACACGATCTTCCAGCTTGCCGATGAAGTGGGCCAAACGCACGGCGCTCAGCAAACTCTCGGTGGCTTGCCGGCGGGCAATCTCGGCCACGTCGTCGGGGACGAAAAACGGATTGGTGCGGGGCGGGTTGTTGCCGGCCGCGCGCCACTTGGAATAGGCCTCGACGCTTTCGCCGCCCAAAAACTGCAGCGTCTTGGCGCTCGGCTCATCGCCCAGGGCCTGGCCCTGCAAGTGGGCCGCGACGGAGAAGATTTCCAGGCCGCGTTTTCTGGCCTTGCCGACCCGCTCCTCGGCGTAGGCCTTGGCCCCGCCGTCGTCGCGCGAACGGCTCAGGTCCAACTCCCAACTGGCTTCTTCCCACCCGTCGAAGCCGGCCTGGGCAATGAAGTCGAGCCACTGGTCCTCGGGCACGTTGCCGAACTGCCCGCGAACCAGGCCGATTTGATGGTACGAGTGTTTGCCGCGGCGATGCGTTTTCGTTTGATGGTGGCCCATGATGATTCGTTTCTCCCGGTTTCCCAAAGGCGCGCGGCTGGATGATGGCCGTCGAGTGGCTACAATGCGGCTCGCCACGAGAATTGGTTTAACAACTGGAGCGCGGCGATGCAATTAGCCAAAATCGTGCTGGCCGATGGACGCGGCGCGATTGGGTTGGTCGAGGGAGACGCGATTGCCGTTTTGGCGGACTCGGAGGAGTATCCAACGCTCGCGCAATTGCTCGAATCGCAGGACCCGGCGGCCGTCGTTCGCTCGCTGACGGGAAAGGGCGCCCGGTATCAGAGCCTGGCCAGCACGACGCTCGTAGCGCCGATCGACCATCAGGAAGTTTGGGCTGCCGGCGTGACGTATCGCCGCAGCCAGAGGGCGCGGATGGAAGAATCGCAAGACGCCGCCGTCTACTACGATCGGGTGTACGTGGCCCAGCGTCCGGAGCTGTTCTTCAAGGCGACGCCGAATCACGTGGCGGGGCCGGGCCAGGCGGTACGCATTCGCCAGGATGCGCGCTGGAACGTGCCGGAGCCGGAGCTGGCGCTCGTGGTCAATTCGCGCCTCGAGCTGGTTGGCTTCACCGTCGGAAACGACATGAGCTCGCGCGACATCGAGGCAGAGAACCCCCTCTATCTACCCCAGGCGAAAGTTTACGACGGCTGCTGCGGGCTGGGACCATGGATCACTCTGGCCGCCGCGATGCCAAAGCCCGAGGACATTCGCATTGATCTGACCGTCCAGCGCGGCGACAAGGTCCCCTTTGAGGGTTCTACGTCGGTCGATCAGATGGCCCGCACGTTTGCGGATTTGATCGGCTGGCTGGCGCGCGACAATTCTTTTCCGTGGGGAGTCGTTTTATTGACGGGCACCGGCATCGTGCCGGGGGACGACTTTACGCTCGCGGCCGGCGACGTCGTGAGAATCTCGATCACTGGCATCGGAACGCTTGCAAATCCAGTCGTGCAGGGACCGGCCAGTTAGCGGCGATCGAGGGGGAAAACCTATTGCCAGCAGCCAGCGAATGAGTTTCTGGACAAACTACCCAGACGGCCTCAAACCTCGACCAAGCCGACTCGCAGTCCTACAATTGACAGTGCCGGCACAAACGGTCGATTTTTTGCGTTCGGAGGAGAGGCTGCCGGGCCCCGTCAATTCTCTATTTCCCGGCTCCGGGGACAATCGGCATCGGCACCATAACCGCTTGCGATAAGGGCAATCCACACCACGGTTTGCCTTCGTCCGCATCTTGCCTGGCCGTGCGTATCGGGAGGTTCGTCACCGGCGCCAGGACCGGAGTGCTCGTTACGACTGGAGAAAGTTTCTAAAGTCGCCCCCCTCCGAGAATCGAAAACTAACTTTGGAAGGTTTGTTGCGTCCGCGACTTTTAAGGAAGCGGGTGTAACAGGCTGCAGGGGGGAACCTGCCGCAAAGCGTATCGATGCTTTGCCCACAGCGGTCGAGCCGTACGTCGGTTCGAACGTGCCGTCTCGCAAGTTCTCGCCGAAACCGCGTACCCAATGAGGCCGGAGCGTTCCGGGGAGGGTCGCAGAAAGATCCGCCGTCGTTTGGAGAAACGATGGGCAATTTTTGCCGCTGGCGGATTTTCGTCGACGCTCGGACGCACCAGCCTGCCGATGTCTTAACTGAGGCTCGGATCAGAAGGACCTGAACCACGCCACGGAGAAGCGATTTATAGCGTCAAGCCCCGACCCAGATGTTCATGGCCGGTCGGTTGACCCCACAGCCGGACCGAAGGAACGGATCTAAGGCCGAACAACCGTGAACGAGGGGCCAAACAGCTCCACGGGCAAGCCCAGGAGCAGAGTTCCCACACCAGCGCGAGAGAATTGGAGAGCCTGCGATGAAGGTCTTCACAACGGGTCAGGTCGCAAAGATCTGTAAAGTAGCCCCACGTACCGTTAGTAAATGGTTCGATTCCGGCCGGCTCAAGGGATACCGCATTCCCGGGAGTCAGGATCGCCGGATTCCGCGTGAGTATTTGATCCGCTTCCTCAAAGAACACGGCATGCCCTTGGGTGACCTGGAAGACGAGGCGATGGCCAAAGTGCTGTTGGTCGGCCAGGACCAGGTGCTGATCGAAAACTTGAAGCAGAAATTGCCTTTGGACCGTTCGTTCAAGGTGGCCGTGGCCGCCAGCGGTTTCGAGGCCGGCATCCAGGCCGAGAGCTTCCACCCCGATTGCATCATCGTCGATTTTTCGATCGGCCGCGTCGAGGCTTTGCAAATTTGCCAGAATCTGCGTCGTAACCCCGAGTATGCCGACACGATTTTGATCGCCTTGCTGCCCGACGACGGCAGCTCGATCAGCTTCGATCGCTCGAGCATCAACGAGACGTTCAAGAAGCCGTTTGACGCCGCCTTGCTGGCGGAGCGCATTCGCACGCTGATTGGCGCTCGCAAGGAGCTCGTGTAAACGAATCGCAGGCTCGCTGGGCTCTGGGGCCGCCCAATACTCGCAAACGTGACCGTCGCGGTTGACCCCCGCGACGGTCTTTTTTTGCGCGCGGCGCATGCCGCGCGTCGTGGCTGGCGCAACTTGCCTTTGGCGCCCGTGGTAAGCAGGCTGGGCGTTGCTTTACGGCGCAAAGTTGATTCTCCGCAGCGGGCACGCGCTCGCTGCCGCCGGACCCCTCGACGGCGCGCCGGACGGCCCTAGAATGAGTGCTGCCTTATGCCGCGTCTGGGCCGTCCTGCCCGACCGCGGTGATGCGCGGCGGCGATTTGCGGTCTATCGTCCAGAGAGCCCGAGGTGTGTGCTCGGGGCCATCAGATGAGCGACTTGACCCATTTTGACCCCGAGGGGGGGAGCCGGATGGTCGACGTGGGCGCGAAGGAAGTCACGCACCGCGTTGGCCGGGCCAGCGGCCGCGTGCGGATGAAAAACACGACGATCGAGCTAGTGCGCAATCGCAAGCTGGCCAAGGGGGACGTGCTCGAAGTGGCCCGGCTGGCCGGCATCATGGCCGCCAAGCGGACGCACGAGCTAGTGCCTTTGTGTCACCAGGTACCGTTGGATGCCGTTGAGCTGGCCTTCGACTTTCCTGACCCCCAGCGCGTGTCGATCGAGGCGACGGCCCGGGCCACGGCCCGCACCGGAGTGGAAATGGAAGCGCTCGTCGCCGTCAGCGTGGCAGCGCTTGCGATCTACGACATGTGCAAGGCGGTCGACCGCGACATTGTGATCGAACAGGTTCAATTGGAGGAGAAGTCCGGCGGGCGCAGCGGCCATTACCGACGCACGCCTTGATGTTCAGGCGCGGCAGGGTGCCGGGCGAATCGCAGGCCGATAAGAAGGAACTTGATTCATGAAGCAAGCCATCCGCGAGCAGGACGCCCCGGCTCGCAACTGGAAACGCCTGTACGCGCCGATCGCCGCGGAACTGGCCGCCGCCGAGGACTTGTTGCGCAGCGAGCTAGTGAGCGACGACCCGTTTGTCGATAGTCTGGTCAAGCACGCGTTTCGCTTGGGCGGCAAGCGGTTGCGGCCGGCGCTGGTGCTTTTGGCCGCGAAGGCATCCGGCAAGATCGTGCGCGACCACGTCGTGTTGGCGGCCGTGGTCGAGATGATCCATACGGCGACGCTCGTGCACGACGACATCCTGGACGAAGCCGATTTGCGGCGGCATCGCGAGACGATCAATTCCAAAAGCGGCAACGAGGCGAGCGTGCTGGTGGGCGACTTCTTGTTTACCCACGCGTTTTATCTGGCCAGCTCGCTCGACACGACGCATGCCTGCCGGGTGATCGGCCGTGCGACGAACATCGTCTGCGCCGGCGAGCTGCGGCAGATTCACGGCCGCGGCAACTTCGGGCTGACCGAGGCGGAGTATCTTTCGATTGTCGAAGCCAAAACGGCCGAGCTGTGCGCCTGCTGCTGCCGACTGGGCGCTCACTACGCCGGCGCCAGCTTGCCGTGCCAGGACGCGCTCGACCGTTACGGACGCAACCTGGGCATTGCTTTTCAAATTGCCGACGACCTGTTGGACCTGGTCGGCGACGAGGTCTCGATGGGCAAGAGCCTGGGCACGGACCTGGAGAAGCAGAAAATGACGCTCCCCTTGATCCGCCTGTTGGCCGAAAGCACGGCGGCGGAGCGGACCGAAATCATCGAGCTGCTCTCCTCCACGAGCCCGGTCGTCCGCAGCCAGATCAACCTCTGGCTGGAGCGCAGCGACGCGCTTGGGTATGCCCGCGAGAAGGCCGCCTGCTACGCCCGAGCGGCCCGCGACGAAACCCGCCATCTGCCGCCCGGCCACCAGCGCGACGTGCTTGTGGACCTCGGCGAGCTGGTCGTCAGCCGGCACGATTGAACGGCAACGACGTGCTACTTGGCGGCGTGTCCCGAAGGGGAACTCTCTTTCGAGATCATTTCATCAAGCTCAGCGACGAAATCCTGCACGTCCTGAAACTGACGGTACACGCTGGCAAAGCGGACGAAGGCCACCTGGTCGAGTCGACGGAGGTGCTGCATCACCCTTTCGCCGAGGTCGGAAGTCGGCACCTCCGGCTCGCTGCGGGCATGCACGTCGCTTTCCACGGCCACGACGATGGCCTCGATCTGCTCGTCGCTGATGGGGCGCTTCCAACAGGCCTTTTCCAGCCCCTGGCGGATTTTTTGCCGGTCGAAGGGGGCCCGGCTGCCGTCCTTTTTGATCACCTTGATCGAGCGTTCCTCGCTCCGCTCGGACGTGGTGTACTGCCGGCGGCAGGAAAGGCATTCACGGTGCCGCCGCACGGCAAAGCCCCCTTCGCTGATCTCGGTTTCCACCACGCGGTTGGATTCCTCGTGGCAGAAGGGGCACTTGATCGCTTCGTCCACCCGCTCGTAGGTGTTGTAGCGCGCCTGGCAGGCCAGGCATTCGCGGCGGCGGCGAATCGCAAAGCCATCCTGGCTGGCACGCGAATCGATGACCCGGTCGTTATCGACTCCGCAATTGGGGCACTTCATGGAACACTCAAGCGCAAACGTCTTTTGCCGCCCCAGCCCCTAAGCGTCGCCTCGCGGTTTCGCGGGGCCGGTCTTTCCTATAATACCAAGATCGCGGGGTGCGAACAGCAGAGGGCGCGCAAACGAGCGAATGCAAAGGGAGGCCGGTAGTCTCTGTGCGGGCAACCGCGACCGCGCTATAATGGCCCCGCCGGCGCCGTCTCGCGCTGGCGCCATCCAACTGGGACAATTTGCGATGAAATGCCCGGTTTGCCATGTCGAAGCTCCGCAAGGGGCGTCGTTCTGCCAGCAGTGCGGCGCTCGGCTGCCCATGTTCGACGAGATGAGCACCAAGGCACAGGCGACCGATCCGCCCGAGACGGTCGTCCGATCGTCGCAGTCGTCCGAAGCCGCCGACAGCAAACAGCAAGCGGCGACGTCCGGGGAACCAAAGCGCGGCATCCGCGACGTGCCCGAGGAAACGCTTTGGGAAGGAACCTATTCTCCCAAGGCGATGCTTGGCCTGGCGGTCGGCTGCGCGCTGTTGAGTATCGTTCTGCTCGTGCTGGCGTTGGGTTACGCCAGCGGCTGGTTTCGGTGGATTCTGCTGTTGGCGATCGTGGCGGTGTGGGTCGCGGCGGCGGTGCGGCTCGCCGTCAAGCGGCTGGGCATTCGCTACAAATTGACGACCCACATGTTTTATCATCAGCGCGGCGTGCTCACGCGCGTCACCGACCGCATCGAGTTAATCGAGATTCACGACGTCACCTGGGAACAAGGGCTGTTCGACCGCCTGGTGAACGTCGGGAAGATCAAGATCGAGTCGAGCGATCGCACCGACCCCGTCTTTTTCCTCACCGGCGTGGAAGACGTCGAAAACGTGGCGCAGACGATCGACAAGGCCCGTCGCGGAGAACAAGTGCGCCGCGGCCGGCGCATCGACTTCAGCCACATCGACGGCGAGACATAGGCGGGCGTCATTGCGGGGTGCCATGCTCACGAAGCGCGTGAGCGATCCATCCGACGAAATGACAAGCGATGACGGGACGGCCTCGGTGATGGCCACAAGGCGTGACGCCGCAGGGCTCACTCGTCAATCGGCTCGCCGTTGAATTCGGCGGGATCGGCGGGCGGGCTCTCGCCTCCGCCGGTGCTCCAGTCGCGGCGCTGGCGGGAGCTGGCGATGTTCATCGCTTTGCGATACTTGGTCACGGTGCGGCGGGCGACGGTCAGGCCGTGCTTGGCCAGTTCCCGCACCAGCTCGTCGTCGCTCAAGGGATGCTGCTTTTTTTCGTTGTCGATGATTTCCTGCAGCTTCAGCCGCACGGCGTCCCAGGCGACTTCCTCGCCGTCGGCGCTCACCGTGCCGCCGCAGAAGAACCGCTTGAGCGGAAAAATGCCGCGCGGCGTCTGGATCCACTTGTCGTCGACCGCCCGGCTGACCGTGGTCACGTGCACCCCGACCTTGTCGGCGATTTGCTGCATTTTCAAGGGCTCGATCGCCTCGGGACCCTTGCTTAAAAACTCGGTCTGATGATTGACGATCGCCTGCGCGACGCGGGTCAGCGTGTTGCGGCGCTGCTCGATCGATTCGATCAGCCACTGGGCCGAATTGATCTTGCGCTTGATGTATTCGCGCGTCTCGGCGTTCGCCTGGCCGCTCGTCAAAAGCTTGCGGTAGTAGGGGCTGATAAACAAAGTCGGCGTGCGGCCATCTTCCAGGCGCACGCGGTACCGGCCGTCGTCGCCCAGCTCGACGAACACGTCGGGCGTGACGTTGGGCACAAACGTATCGCCGAAATTGGCCCCCGGCTTCGGATTCAGCTTGCGCAGCTCGGCCAGCGCTTGTTGTATGAGTGAGATCGAGTAGCCCGTCTTACGCTCGATGGTCGGCAGGCGGTTGTGCTCCAGGTCTTCCAGGTGGCTGGAGATCAGCGTTTTGAGCTGTTCATAGTGGCGCATGCCGGGCAAGAGCTGCAAGAGCAGGCATTCGCGCAGGTCGCGCGCCGCCACTCCCGGAGGATCGAGCTTTTGCACGATCGACAGCGCCTGCTGCGCCAGCGCCAACTGTTCGGGCGGCGCATCGGGCTCGATCAAGTCTTCCAGCCGCGATTGCAGGTAGCCGTTGGCGTCAAGGTTGTAAATGATCCGGTCGCACATCGCCCGCAACTCCGCGCTCAGGTTGAACCAGCCGAGCTGATCGTGCAAATAGTCTTGCAGCGATTGGGGCCGGGCCACCATGTTGGCCATGGCGTCGTGCTTGCGGGCGCCTTCTTCTTCGACGCGCGTGCTGGACGGGCGCGAGCGGTCTTCAAAATGGTCGGGCCACTGCTCGTCCATGTTCAGCAGGCGCTCGAAATCGTCCTCGTTGTTTTTGCCCTCGGCCACGACCAGCTCGCGCTCCTCTTCGGAGGGAGCGTTGGGGTTTTCGGCCTCGACCGGCTCGTCGGGCAAATCGGCGTCTTCTTCGGCCAGGTCGAGAACCGGGTTCTCCTGCATCTCCTGCTCGATGCGTTCCTGCAAGGCCATGATCGGCAGTTGCAGGATTTCCATCGATTGGATCATCCGCGGCGCGAGCACCTGCCTTTGAACCAATCGCAGTTCTTGACCGAATGAAAGTCGCATGATCGTTTCTGCGTCACCAAAAAATCCGGCCCACGGCCCGCGCATCGCGCGCGTGCGCCGCCGCCAAGGCGTCAAAACTTCTGGCGGCCCACCAGTGCGTCGGCCAATATCTCCTTGTTAGCAAATTCTAGCACGCTGCCAGTCGTTATGCCGCGCGCCAGTCGCGTAATCAAAAGCGGCGGCATGCCAACCAGCAAGTTCGATATATACAGCGCCGTGCCGTCGCCCTCCAGCGTCGGGTTCGTGGCCATGATCACCTCGCGAAACGCGCCGCCCGCGACGCGCTCGACCAGGGCTTCGATGGTCAACTGTTCGGGGCCGATTCCGTCCAGGGGGGCGATGCGGCCCAACAGCACGTGATACAGCCCGCGATAGGTTCCAGCTTGCTCCAGCGCGATCAGGTCACGCGGCTGCTCGACCACGCAAAGTTGCCCGCGGTCGCGCTTCGGGTCGCGACAAATCTCGCACTCGTCCTGCTCCGTGAGATTATAGCAGTTGCGGCAGTAGCGAACGTTCTGTTTCACGCTCTTGATCGCTTCGGCCAGGGCCAGGGCCTCCGACTGGTGGACCCGCAGGACGTGGTACGCCAGCCGTTCGGCCGACTTTCTGCCGATGCCGGGCAGCTTCGCAAACTCGTCGATCAGTTTGGTTACCGACTCGCTAATCAACGTTCGATCCCTCAGAAAGCGCGGCACATCACGCGACCGCGCGGCCCGCGCTTGCGTCGAGCCGTTTGCCGGCCCGGCGAAAGCACCCCACTTGGGCCGCGCGTCTCAGGCAGCCGGTTTGTCGGGTTCACCCCCCGAAAGTTGTGCCAGCATCGTGCCCAAACCCGGCACGTCCAATCCTTCGGTCATCGACTTCATCGCCTCGGCGTGCAATTGCTTGGCATTGGCCTGCGCCTGGTTGACGGCGGCGGGCACCAGATCTTCGATGAGTTCTCGATCGCCCGAAGCCACCAGCGACGCGTCGATGCGGCAGGCGAGCACCTCGCCCAGCCCATTGACTTCGACCGTGACCATTCCGCCGCCGGAGCTTCCTAGGGCGCGTTTCGATTTGAGCTCCTCGGAGATTTGCTTCAGCCGGCCGCCCATCTGCTGGGCCTGCTTGAGCAACGATCCGAGGTTTGCCAGATTTCCCAGGCCTTTAAACACGCTCTGCTCCTCATAGCTGTCGGTGCTGTGCTCACGCCCGGTGCCATGCTCACGCTTGCGTGAGCATGCTTTGCGTGAGCATGCTCAACCACCGCTAGCGCGGCGGTTGAACTTGAATTTCAAGGATCGCAATGCTCATCTTCGATTCGTCCCAACCTCCCGCGGCTCACGTGTCCGGCCCTTCGATGCGCACCAGCCGCGCGTCGAACAGTTCCGCCGCGCGTCGAATCATCGGATGCTCGGCTTTTTCGGCCATGCGTTGGCGCTGCCCAATGGCCCGCCCGGCGCTGGCCTCCGACGGTTCGTCGGCGATGACGATCAACTCGACCATGACCGGGCTGCCGGCCGCTTCGGCCAGCGCGCGGTGGAGATTCGAGAGCTGGTCCGGACGTTCGCAAAACGCTTTACAGGAAGTATACTTCGCGCGAAATGTGGCGGCCAGTCGCCCGGGGCCCGCCACGGCGACCGAGTCGCATAGCGACGCGTTTTCGGCCAACAGGCCCGACAGACGACCAAGCGCTTGCTGCCAGACCGCGTCGACCGTGTCACCGGTCAGCCCGATCGGCTCCGCGGCGAAATGGCTGTCTGCCGCCGGACCTTCGATGATCGCGGTCGCGACGTCCGCTGTAAGGTTAGCTTTTTTTTTTCGAGCGGCCGCGGTCTCGTCGCTGCTGGATATTGTTGGCGCGCCGCCGGGCGATGAGGCGGTCGAAACCGGGGGCGCGCCGCCCCGCAGTTGCGCGATCAGGTCGGACAGATCGTCGAGGTTTTCCAGGCTGGCGATCCGCACCAGCGCCAACTCGGCCAGCGTGCGGCTCTGTGTGCTGTAGCGCAGCCGCGCGAGCGTGTGATCGATGATTTGCATGATCGCCAGAATCGTCTCCAGCCCCAGTTGCTTGCCCGCGGCGGCCAACTGCCCGTGTTCCGCCGCCGAGGTGTGCAAGAGCGCATCGGGCGGACAGCCCACGGCCGCGGCCATGCAGTCGCGGAAGTAGCCCAATAGCTGCTCGAGCAATTGCCCGACGTCGACGCTTTCGGCCACGGCCTCGTTCAGATTGGCGATGGCGCCGGCGGCATTGCGCTCGACCAGGTGTGCCACGAGCTCGGAGAGCCGCGCTTCGCCGGCCGTTCCCAACAGGGCGTGCACGTCGGCCACCGTGATCTTCTGCCCGGCAATCGCCAGCAATTGCTCCAACAGCGACTGGCTGTCGCGCATCGATCCGCCGGCCCGGCGAGCCAGAATCGCCAGTGCTTCGGGCTCGGCGCTCACTCCCTCGGCCGCGACAATCTGCGCGAGCCGATCGACGATCGACGACGTGCGGATGCCAGCGAAATCGAAGCGCTGGCAGCGCGACAGGATGGTCACCGGGATCTTCGTGGCCTCGGTCGTGCAGAAGATGAATTTCACGTGCTCAGGCGGTTCTTCGAGCGTCTTGAGCAAGGCGTTGAAGGCCTCGCGCGTGAGCATGTGGACTTCGTCGATGATGTAGACCTTGAACCGCGCGCGGCTGGGGCGAATGTTGACGTTCTGGCGCAGTTGGCGAATCTCGTCGATCCCGCGGTTGCTCGCCCCGTCGATCTCCAGCACGTCGACGTCGCTGCCGGCGCTGATGCTGTCGCACAGATCACACTGGTTGCAAGGGGTGGGCGTCGGACCGCGCTGGCAATTGAGGGCTTTGGCCAGGATGCGGGCTGCCGAGGTCTTGCCCACGCCGCGTGCCCCGGTGAACAAATAGGCGTGGCCCACGCGATTGGCCGCGATCGCGCCCTTGAGCGCCCGGGCAACGTGGTCCTGGCCGATCAGCTCTTCGAAGGTCTGCGGGCGGTAGCGGCGGGCGACGACGACGTATTCTCCCCGGCGCCGGGCCGCCCGTTCGAGCGGAGGCGAATCGTCGGTTGTCTTCCCATCCGATGGGGCCATCGTGGCTTCGCTTGGGCAATACGGGAGCGGGCGGTTCGGGGAATCAAGGGGCCTTCGGCCGCCGATGAGAGACCCATCGCACAAAGAGATGACTGCTTATGGCTGCTGACTTTCGTCCCTGACCAGATTCACAGGTCCCCATTGCGAGGGTCTCTCATGGGTGGCCGAAGACGGTTCCATGCGTTCGAATCCGTCTAACATCTTACGTGCGTCCGCTGCTTCGTCAAAGCCCCGTCCGGTACGTCCGATCCTGTCGTTCTCGCGTCTCGACTTCTTTACAGCGAGACGATGGGCAACAGCGGTGGACGAGCCACCCGTGGGATCCTTCAATATCGCATTGACGCTCGACGGGCCCGCCGATCGATTCCTGTCGACCGCACGCGACTCGGCGTGCCAGGCAGACATTGCCGCCGCCGGGGAGTTTCGCGGCTTCGCGCACTGTGCTGTCACCGAAGGCGCGCGATTCAGAAATTTGCCCCAATTAGCCGCGCCGGGACACGGCCGGGCGGGTAAAATACGAGTGGCGACAGAATCGTGGCCGGCGGGGAAGGATCTCCTTACGTGAGGGCGCTGACGATGAGATTGCGTGCTAGTCAAATCATGGCGGTGTTGATGATTGGGTTGTTGCTGCTGGAGGCTGTGCCCGCGTTTGGGCGCGGCGGCCATGGCGGTGGCGGCGGTGGTGGTGGACG
>JBBDNV010000040.1:0-6914 GCA_040877415.1 Pirellulales bacterium | reverse complement strand
TGCGCGGCAGCGCCAGGTGCAAGTCCCGCAGGTTATGCTCGCGGGCTCCCTTGATAACGATGTCGGTAGCGGCCATGGCTTGGGCGGCAAGAGTTCGAGTCCGTTCAACTACCGGGCGAACCCAGAATTGTAGGTGACGGGCGTACACTTCGGCTAGAAGAAAATTTCGAGCGGATTCGAATTGGCCTCAAAAGCCGCTCGCACGAATGCAGCGTCAACCTAATTGTGAGGGGTGCCACGGGTGGCTTGTCCACCCGTGCTGCCTAGGCACTACTTGACAAGCGACGAGTGGCACCCGGCGGCAGAGGGCTGGACTGATGGGAAGATCCCTCCCCCTGCCCCTTACGCGCGAACTCGCCCGTGGATGTACGCGTCCGTGCCGCACTGCTCGATGGTCGGGGACGCTAGCTCGCCGGCTTTGGCCACGAGATCTACTCCGGCGCCGCCAATCGGACTGGGGGCGTTTTCTCCGCCGGCAATTTTGGGTGCAATAAAGGCGTGAATTTCGTCAATCTGGCCCGCGTCGAACAATTCGCCGAACAGCCGGCTGCCGCCCTCCACGAGCACGTTGGTCATCTGGCGGCGGCCCAGCTCGTCCAACAGCCACGCGAGCCGTTCGCCGCGATTGGCTCCGGGGCACACGAGCACCTCGCAACCGGCGGCCGACAGCCGCTGGCGATTCTTTGCCGGAGAATCGTCCGCTACGGCCACAACGAGCGGCACGTCGCGGGCCGTACGCACCAGTTGGCTGTCCACGGACAGCGAAGCTTGCGAGTCGAGCACGATTCGCGTTGCGGTTCGCACTCCCGGCGGGCGAGCGGTCAACAAGGGATCGTCGGCTTCGGCCGTGCCGCGCCCGATCATGATCGCATCGACCCGTCCGCGGATGCGGTGTACGACGGCCCGCGATTCGTCGCAGGAGATCCAGCGGCTGTCACGCGCGTGCGTGGCCAGTTTGCCGTCGAGCGTCATGGCCCATTTGGCAATCATCCAGGGCCGACCGGTCGTGATCAGCTTTCGATAAGGTGCGTTGATCTCGCCGGCTTCCGCTTCCCGCAAGCCGACCTCCACCGCAATGCGGGCGGCCTCCAATTCGGCGATGCCGCGCCCGGCAACTTGCGGAAACGGATCGCGCTGGGCCACAACGACTCGGCTCACTCCGGCCTGAATCAGGGCCTGCGTACACGGCGGCGTCTTGCCCTGGTGGCAGCACGGCTCGAGCGTCACGAACGCTGTCGCTCCCCGCGCTCGCGAGCCGGCGCTCTCCAGCGCCTCGATTTCCGCATGCGGCCCGCCGAAGCGTCGGTGAAACCCTTCGCCAACGGATTCCCCGTCGCGCACGACGGTGCAGCCCACCATCGGATTCGGCTCGACCAATCCCTCCCCCCGCGCAGCCAGTTCCAGCGCTCGGGCCATGTGCCAGGCGTCGGCTTCGTAGTCGTTCATCGCACGTGGTCAGCGGCCGGTGGTCAATGCCCGAATCGTTTAGCCCGGAGGCACCGCCGACGGGCGACGCAGGGGTTAAAGTCAGCAGCGGTCAGCGATCAGTTTAGATGACCGCGTCTTGACTGACCACATGCGCCGGATGCTATCGAGAAGGACGAAGCCCGAACGCATTGACCGCCGAAGGCGGCAAAACACGACAGCCCAGGGCAGCGCCCTGGGGGCATAAACACCCGAAGTCATGAATCCCTATCAGGGCGACACCGTCTGGGTGCGTCGTCCTCACCGGCAGGGCGATGCGGCACAAGGAACGGAAGCCGTGTGCCCCCAAAGTGCTCGGTAGCAAAATGAAGTCGGAACCCACCGGCCGCCGCATGGCATGCGTGCTGTACTTGGCTCATGGACGGTTGCCACGCGGAACCCGAGAAAGTAGTCCTCGAACGACGGGTTGCCCTACTTTATTTTCCGCCAAGCTCGGTTAATAGCTGTTCCCGCCACCGTGGCGCGTGAATGCCCGACTTCGTGAACGTTCTGGCGTAACTGGACCAATGAAGAATGCTTGACAATGGCCCACGCGGCGGCTAGCTTGACGGCTCAGTACACATTTTCTCATGGAGCAAAGCTAGTGATCTCCGTACAGAACATGCTTCTGTTGCACTAGTTTTTCGCGCTGCGCCTGCTGTTTTTCGTGTGTGCAGCCGCTACCGCCGGCTCGATCTACCAACGAGCCGTTCGACTCCAGTCTGCAGAAGCACCCATCGTTCGTGTCGCGTGAGCGCCAGTTGACCGCTGTCACTCCTGTAGCGCCTGGATGTTCTCCAGTGCCTCGTCACGAACGCTGTTCTTCGCGGCGGTTGGCCCACAAAACCGCATGAAAAAGACAGCCGTTTCTCTGATCGCACTGCTCGCGGTCGCCGCCCTGACTCCGGCATTTTCGCCTCCGGCAGCTCGGGCCGGCACGATCGTCGGTACGGGCGCGATCGCTGGCCCGGGCCTCGGCTTCGCCGTGGTGCCGGCCATCAATACCTTCTCCGAAAGCAACGACAATCAGCCCGGCGGCCCCGGGAGCGACGCGAATATCGCCGTGCCGATCAAGCGCTTCGACCACACGGGCAATATCGACATCGAGTTCTTCGTGCGGTCGTCCGACCCGGGCGGGACCACCGAGTATTTGTTCTTCGAGTCGGTTGACAACAACACCGGCATCAATTGGGACAAGTACACGGTGGTGTTGGGCTTTGGCGTCGGTGCCGCCTTCACGCCGTCGCCCGGGGGCGATGGTCTGGACTTCGACGCGCCGACCTTTGATTCTTTGCCGACGTCGACAGCGTTTGCGGTCGTCGCCACCGCGGAGGATGCCTTGGTCTTTAGCGGCGGCATCCATTCGTCGGGTTCCGAAGTCTATCAATTCCGCATCGACGTGCCCGACGGAAGACAGTCATTCACGCTCCGCCAGACTCCACACCTCGTCCCCGAGCCGGGCACCCTGTTGTTGTCGTTAAACGCGTTGGTGGGTGTGACGCTGTTCGTGCGATGTAAACGCTGCTGCATGACCCCAAGGCCGAACGCTATTGAACCTGTCCCCGCGCGTGAGGAGGTGATCTTCAGAAACCGCGAGCCAGAGTTATCACAGACGCTCGACGCCTTCGTGGCGAAATGCCGCACTGAGTTGGCTCCACGCCGTTCCGGCTGCTTTTTAGCTTCCCCAGGTGGGGACGGGTCGTTCATTTCGCCAATCGGGACGCTTTACTGATTAGCAACCACGCAGGCTGCCGCGCCTCGGTTGCCAAATCCTGTCGCTCCAGTTCATCAAATTGAGAACAAAAATGAATTGTCGAACACAATCCAGATTGTCAATCGTCACCCTTATCGGTTTGTTTTTCACCACGCCGGCGTACGGTGGGTACACCTGGGACCGGTCCACGCAACAAGTATTGACCTTCGCTCAATATCTTTTTGGGGGGGTGGACGATTTCAGCGCAAACGATTGGGCCGGTGGTGGGGAATACGACGCCTTCATAAGCGCTGGTAGTTTCTTCAGTACGGGCGCGAATGCATCGCAGATATCGAATATTCCGACACCCATTGGAGAGACGATCTCTGGAACGGGTGCGGCGAGCGTTAATGCGAGGCCGTCACTACCTCATGTGGCCCGGGTGGAGGCATTCTCATTTCTTGAGGTCGAGTTCACCCTCGACTCGCCCCAGCCATATCAACTAACGGGCACACTTCAGAGTTTCTCGGTAGCTTTGAGCCATGACCCCTACACGGCACTCGCGCAAGTTGAATTGTTCGGAAATACCGGTCTAGTGTGGGACCTCACCGAGAATGGAGACTTCCTCATCTCCGGAGTCCTCGATGCAGGTTTCTATCGTCTGCGCGCCCTCGCGAGGGCCGTCGACCTTGACGTACCGAATCACGAGAGCGGTAGTGCGTCCGCATCCTTTGACTTCGAGCTCACGTTTGTTCCGGAACCCGCTGCGATCTTGATGATTGTACCGGCGTGCGCATTCCTGATCTGGGCACGACGCCGAACGCCCCGACGGGCGTCGGTCCCAGGGGAGGCGGTGCTTGCCTTGGTCGTCGCGCTGGTCGCGTTCGGTGCGAACCATGTGCAGGCCGCTGCGTTCGGCTTTCAAGGACTCGGCGACTTGCCGGGTGGTACTTTTTCGAGCAGCGGAGTTGCCATCTCGGCCGACGCCTCCACTGTGGTCGGGAGTTCAATCTCCGCATCGGGCTCGACGCCGTTCCGCTGGACCGAGAGCGGCGGCATGGTCGCCGTGCCCAGTCTCGATGCGACGTTTTCGCCGACGGACATTTCGGGCGATGGTTCCGTCGTTGTCGGAACCAAAGACGTCACGCGCGTCTTTCGCTGGACGATCGGGGGCATCGAGGAATTTGGGTTCACAAACACCGGTTCCGCAATCGCCCCGCCGGCGGTCTCGGGCGATGGCGCGGTCGTGGTATGGCAGGATTCTCCGGCAGCGATGCGCTGGACTTCCGGCAGCGGGGCCGTGAATCTCGGTGACCTACCGGGTGGCGGGGACCCTTACGCCGGGGCATCGGGGGTATCCGGCGATGGCACGGTGGTGGTCGGAGTTTCGAACTCCACTGCGTCGAACCCGGGCGATGAGGCCTTTCGATCGACGACCGGCGGCGGCATGGTCGGCATTGGCGATTTGCCGGGTGGCAGCGCTCCCACCTTCCACAGTATCGCAGGGGACGTCTCATTGGACGGCATGACGGTGGTTGGAGTAGGACGATCGTCGATGGGCAACGAGGCGTTTCGTTGGAGTGTGGGTGGTGGCATGGTAGGACTGGATGACTTGCCTGGCGGCGCGTTCGACAGTCGCGCGTTCGGCGTTTCCGGCGACGGCGCGGTGATCGTGGGCGTTGCGAGCATCGCGTCCGGATTTACGACCTTTGTCTGGACGCAAACGCTGGGCATTCTCGAGCTGCGCGACTACCTGAGCGCAGAAGGGATTTCCGGGCACGCGGCGTGGCCTTCGATCTCCGTGTCAGACGTTTCCGCCGATGGTCGCACCCTGGTTGGCAGGGGGATCAATCCGTTGGGCCAAACAGAGGCCTGGGTGGCCACCGTCCCCGAGCCAAGTACGCTGGTGCTGACTGGGCTGGGGATTGGGTTCGGGCTGCTGTGCCTGTGGCGCACACGCCGCGCGGCGGATTTCACCGTTGCCATCACCGCGCTGGCGCTCTGCCTCGGCTCACTATGCAAGAAGTGTTCCATCAGATCGCCATCCTGGTGGACGGTGTGTCGCCAGGAAAGTTTTGGATGCCTGGTTGTCATAGCATGCCTTTCGGCTGGTCATTTTTCGGGCCAAGCCAAGGCGGCTTCGATCGCCGTGGACAATTTGGGAACGCTCGAGTTTTCAATCTTCGGAGAGGGAACCCTCGGATGGGAGTTTCAGACAAACGCTGCGCTCTCCATCACTTCGCTTGGTTTTTTTGATCGAGACGACGACGGACTGAACGTCGCCCACCAGGTAGGGATCTGGGACAGCGACCAGAATCTGATTGGTTCAACGGTGATACCGTCCGGCACATCGGCAAGTCTTGTCAATGGGTTTCGCTACGTGTCCGTAGCGCCAATCAACCTGGCGTCCGGCCAGAACTACATCATCGCGGCAACTCAGCCATCGCCGTCAGACAACGAAATCTGGATCACCGTTGCACACGATTTTTCTGTCGATCCGAATCTGAGCTACGAAGCACAAAGGTTTATTCAAGGCATTGGTCTGGGCGCTTCGCTGACGTTCCCAACCAATCAGTTTGTGCCTTCCGGTGATGTCCGCAACTTTGGGCCAAACTTTCAATTCAACGTGGTTCCGGAGCCCTCGTCGTTCGTGCTGGCGATCGGCGTAGGACTGGGTTTGTTATTCGCCGGGCTATGGCGCTCGCGCACGCGAACCATGTGGGTGGTGGGCATTCGCCGTTGGAGTCTGCGCCATACTACGACGGGGCGCCCGCCAAGTATCTGCCGAACTTTTTGCTCCGTGGCAGTGTTTCTCATTGTCGCGGTCGTGAGTGCCCGTCTTTCGTGGGACCGCCGGCAGTTTCGACGAGCTAGGAAACTTCTCGTCAGGCGCCGCCGTTGCGCCACCGGCGGTGTCGGGGGATGGCGCGGTCGTGGACTGGCAGGACTTCGTAACGGCGCGACGCTGGCCCGCGGGCGGCGGAGCGGTGAGTCTTGGCGACTTGCCACCGTCCCCGAGCCTTCATCGATCGTGCTGACCGCCTTGGGGCTCGTGGGGTTGCTGTGGCGACACGTCACGCGGATGAGCGTGCCTATACTCGTGCTTTTCGGACTCCTGTCCTCTATTGCAGGGGCCGGCCTTGTTCCTATAAGCCAAAGTCGTTCAGTGGAGGGTCGGGCGGCTGCGAGGACCCAGGGCGGTTTGGAGCATATTGATTCAGCAGGCACGAGCGCGCCGGATTTCGGTCCATTCTCGAGTTCGGACGGTGTAACCGTGGCTGCCGGTTTGAGCACGGCGCTGGCTTTCGGGTCGCAGCAGTCGTCGATCAGTCCGACCTTGGTGCAATTCTTAGGCGTTGCCGATGTCAACACCCACAGCGATCGTCCTCAGTCGTCGGCGGACGGTATCGGGGGAGCTCATTTTGGCTTAGTATTCGATCTGATGACCGCGGAATCTTACCAGCTCGACATTTCGGCGATGACCGACGACCGCCTAGGTGCTCACCTAAGACTGGAAGGAAGCACCACCTTTGTTGCGTTCTCCGCTTCGCGACTTCCGAACCCCGGCCCTCTGCACGAAATTCTTCACCTTCCCGCCGGCCGATATGTATTGCAGGCCAGTGCTCAAGCGAGCGCTGGTACGGACTTCGACTTTGTAGATGCCAGTAGAACGAGCCTGGAGCGAGGAAAAAGGGGACATCACGGCTCTGTAGAAAACCCGAATGATCACAAGAATCATCGCATTGTGTGTGAGGGC
>JBBDNV010000039.1:0-36511 GCA_040877415.1 Pirellulales bacterium | reverse complement strand
ACGCGCCAGTCGTTTTTCGAGCCGCGAAACAGGGCCGAGCGGGGAATCACCAGCGAGCCGGTGGATTCGGCGGTGTACATCCGCGCTTGGACGCGATAGTGGACTCCCAGGTCGTTCTGCTCGCGCAGCCGCCGCAAGTCGTCGGGCTCGAGCTTCATGATCACCTTGACGCGCTGCTGTTCGACGCCCAGCGAGCTGGTCTTGGTGAAGCCGGCCGGAAAGATGCGCGTCACCCGGGCGGCGGCCGGCACGATGCCGATCGCCGGTCCGTGCACCTCGACGTGTTGACCCGGCTTGACGCGGACCACGTCCTGGCTGAGCACGTCGGCCTCGATTTCCAGGTCTTCCCACCGTCCGACGCGCAACAGCACCGTGCCGACCGGCACTTGCCTTTCGCCAGTGACGGCCCGTTCCAGCACGATGCCGTCGACCGGGCTGGTCATGGCGCCCAGCTTCGCGTTTTTTTCGACGTCGCGCATCTGAACGTCGGCTTCGGCCAGTTGCTGCTGGAGCACGTCGTGCGTGAGCAGCTTGCGCTGGATGTATTGCCGCACCATGGTGGGCAACAGCGAGGCGGCGGCCTTCATCGCTTCGGCCGCGCGCAGCACGAGGACGTCCTGCTGGTAGTTGACGCTGCTTTCCACATGAGAGACATGGGCCTGGTCCAGATCGTCGTCGGTCTTTGCGCCGGTTTTGGCGAGACGCTGGGTCCGGCTCAGGTTCTTTTCGGCGTATTCGAGTTTGGCCTGGCCGCTCTTGACGCGCGCCGCCGCCGCTTCAACCATCCGGTCGATCGATTCGACCATGCTGATCGATTGCTGCAGGCCGGTGGTTTCGACCGACGCGTCGTCGTTTTCCTTGATCGAGGCCTTGAGGCGATCGACGACGGCCTGGGCGGTGGCCTTCTTCAGCTCGATGTCCACAGGCGCGATGCGGGCGACGATTTGGCCTTTGGTGACCGGCGTGCCCTCGACCAGGTCGATCGGCTCGATACGGCCGTCGTAGGGCATCGTGATCAGGTAGGTTTCGGCCAGCCGGGTCTTGCCTTCCTCGTCAATATACTCCCGAATCGGGGCGCGCCGCGCGCCGGCGGCCTCGACCGCGGTGCCGGAGGTGAGGGACGTATAACCGAGCGCCGCGAAAAGCACGACGGCAACCGCGGCGGCCACAATGATCCAGGTTCGCATCGCAAGATCTCCCCCGAACGGTCAATACTCAGTATCGTTCAAATTGTTGCTGGCTGCCAAGGGCGGTCAAATGTCGGGGATTCTCCCTCTCCCTTGATGGGAGAGGGCCGGGGTGAGGGTGATAATCTGCGGTGCGATTTCCCCTCACCCTGCCCTCTCCCACAAGGGGAGAGGGTATTTTCGCATCATTCCTTGGTTTTCGAGGCGTCGAGCCAGTCGAGGCGATTGATGGTCCGCTGCACCACGGCGTGGGCCGCCAGCGCAAAGACAATCCCCATGCCCACCGTGCCGAACCAGACCCAGGGGGGCGAGGTGAGCGGAAAGCGAAACATCTCGGTGTCGTAGACCGTCGACAAGACAAGCGCCATCGAGTAGCCCAGCGGCAATCCGACGAGCGTGCCGAGCGAGTTGATGACCAGGCTTTCGCGCAGGAACAGTCCGCCGACTTGCCATTCGTTGTATCCCAGCACGCGCAGCGTGGCCACTTCGCGCCGACGCTCGGCCAGCCCGATCAGCGACGAGTTGAGCAGGCTCGAGAAGAAAATCACGCCGGCGAACAAGACGACGAAACCGATGAAGATGCGCTGCGTTTCGACGATGGTTTCCAGGTTGTGGATCACATCGGCGCGGATATTGATCGACTGCACCGCCGGCAACTGCTTGAGCTCGCGATAGAGACTGGCGCGCGGCAGGGGATCGGGATCGACGGCCAACTGCACGCCGGTGAGGACGAGCTCTTCGCCTATCAAGCGGCTCAGATAGCCGATATCCGCGTACACGGCCAGCCCGATGTAACTATCCGACAGCTCGGCCACGGGCACGCGCAGTTCCTCGCGCAGTCCGCGGGTCGGCAGCACCGTGATTTCGTCGCCGGGCGAGACGTCGAGAATCTGCGCCATCTTGCGGCTCATCGCCAGTCCGGATTGGGGAATGCGGATCCGGCGGCCGTCGATGTCGCGCGGAGTGGTGAGCCGGGCGTCGGGCAGCACGCCCGAGATCGCGCCGCGCCGCCGGTGCGGCCCGTGGATGAACGTGCAACCGACGTCGAACTGGGGCTCGGCCCATTCGACGCCGGGCAAACTGGCGGCTTCCAATAGCGCGCTTGCGCCGCGTTCGTCCTTGAACCGCAGGTCGACGTCGCTGCGGGTGACCAGCTCGAATTGAAAGCTGATCAAATAGGCGATGGCGCTGACGAGGATGAACCCGCACATCAAGAGGCCCGCGCCCATCGCCGTGGCAAAAACGCCGACGGCGCTGCGCAAACGGTTGCGGAACACGCCGCGCAGCACCAGCCGCCAGCCGAAGTTCAAGCGGCCCCACAGGGCGGGGAAATGTTCCAGCCAGATCGCGCCGCCTTGCACGGGCGGCTTTTGCCGCATCGCCTCGGCGGGGTTGAGGCGCAAAGCCACGCGCGCCCCCTGCAAGGAACCGACCAGCGCGCAACCGAGCGCAACCGCCACGCCGCCGGCGTAGGTGCCCGGAAAAATCTCGGTCTCCAGGTTGGGGAACTCGTAAAACCTTTTGTAAATGCTCGTGACCAGGTGGGACATGGCGTAGCCCAGCCCCAACCCGACCAGAGCGGCAAACAGGCCCAGCGCCATGGCAAACTTCGTGTAATGCAGGAAAATCTGCGCGTCGGAATAGCCGATGGCTTTGAACGTGCCGATGACCACCCGCTGCTGGTCGATCAGCCGCACCATCAGCACGTTGAGCACGAGCGCCGCCACGGCCAGAAAAATGGCCGGCATGATGGTCGAAAAAACGCCCAGCCCGCGGATCTCGTCACTCAAAAACTGGTTCGAGGCCTGCGTGCGCAGCCCGTAGCTGGTCGCCACGCCGTACGGCGCCAGCATCGCTTCCATGCGCCTGAGAATCTCGCCGGGCTGCTGGCGGTGGGCCGGATCCAACTGGCCCACGATCTGATTGGTGGCGCCGTCGAAGTCGAACACCTCTTCGGCGTACGAGCGCTTGATATAGAAGACGCCAAAATGCTCCGGATCGGGGGCGATCGAGCCGGGAGCAACCAGGTACACGAATTCGCTCGAAATGGCGGTGCCCACGACCTGCAATTCCTGGCGGCGATTGTTCAACAGCAGGTGAATGGTCTGGCCGGGGCGGATGCGGTGCCGGCGGGCAAAGGCCGAGTTGACGATCACCTCTTCGCCGCGGCGATCGGTAAAATAGCCGCCGCTTTCGATCACGATGTCGTTGATGATCGGCTCGCGCGCGTCGGGCAGCGACAGCACCAGCCCGTTGAGCGGCGCGGGAACCCGCTCCAAGTCGACGGTGGCGAAAAACTGGATCCGCGGGCGAATGGCCGTCACGCCGGGCAAGCTGGCCAAGGGCTCGACGTCAGAAAGCGGCGCCTTTTTCAGCTCGATCCAGAAATCGGCCATGCGGCACTGGTTGTAGTAGCGGAACTTGGCCAGGCTGAGGTTGTAGTAGGCGGTGCGCATGTAGATGAAGCACATCACGCCCACGGCGATGATGCTGGTGATGGCCAGCAGCAGGGCGCCGGAACTACGGACTTCGCGCAGCAGCTTGCGGTCGAGCACGCTTACCACGAGACGTCCTCCGGCGGCTGCGGGCGGGGATTGTCGTGCATCTCGTGAATTTCGCCCGAGCGGAGCCGGATGACGCGCTCGGCGATCGGGGCAATCGCGGTATTGTGGGTGATGATCAGAATCGTCTTGCCCAGCGTGTTTTTCAAATCCACCAAGAGCCGCAGCACGTGCTTGCCGGTTTCGTAGTCCAGGGCCCCGGTCGGCTCGTCGCACAACAGCAGCTCGGGATTTTTGGCCAGCGCCCTGGCAATGGCCACGCGCTGCTGCTCGCCGCCGGAAAGCTGCGAGGGGAAGTGGTTCATCCGCTCTTCGAGGCCCACCAGCCGCAGCACCTCGTCGACGGCCATCGGCCGCCTGCTGATTTCGGTGGCCACCAGCACGTTTTCGCGGGCGGTGAGATTCGAGACGAGATTGTAGAACTGAAAGACGAAGCCGACGCTCTCGCGCCGGTAGCGCGTCAGCTCGCGGGACGTGGCGGTGGTCAGATCCTGGTCGCCGTACCGCACGCTGCCGACGGTGGGCGAATCGAGCCCGCCCATGATGTTCAACAGCGTGGTCTTGCCCGAGCCGCTGGGTCCGACCATCACCAAGAGTTCGCCGGGATGGACGTCGAACGTGATGTGGCGGAGCACCTCGACGGAGACTTCGCCCATCTGGAACGTCTTGCCGACGTCTTCGAGCCGCAAGCGGACTCCTGAGGCGGTCACGATATCGGACACCGACATAGGTAGATCGCTCGGGAGGCGGTGGACGCGGCGAGCGCTCGGGTTGGTTGGGTTTCGACGAAGGGTCGCAAATTCCGCCGGCTGTCTCGTTAATCGTACCCCAGAGGAAAAGCGGTGACTGCCCGGAGCAGGGCGCGGGGGCCGGAAATCCCGCAAAAACCGGCCGCAAATCGTGGGACACGCCCGGTTTTCGGGCGGTCGCCGCGGCGCAAGCGCCGGCCGCACGAAAGGACGCGGCCCGCCGGGCCGCCGGCTAAACGCGCGTGATTTAACCGTTTCTGGGAGCGTCGCGATGTAAGTGTTTGGCGGCTCGCGCGTCTACACTATCGGTCGATGAACCTGCTGGCCGCAACACGCGCGACTGTGAAACAGCTCCCCGCGGAAGCCGACGATCGGGAACTGGCGGTGCGCCTGGCGCGCGGCGACGAGCGGGCCTTTGAGCAGGTTGTCGAGCGGTACGGCGGGCGCGTGATCGCGCTGGCGGCGCGGCTGTTGGGCTGGAGTGAAGGGGCCGACGACGTGGCGCAGGACGTGTTCCTGGCCGTGCTCAGAAAGGGGAAACAATTCCGCGGCGAAGCGCGGCTCTGGACCTGGCTGGCGGCCATGACCGTCAATCGCTGCCGCAGCCTCAGGCGGCGCCGCTGGCTGACCGCGCGTATGTTGGGCGCGATCGCCCCGGCTCGGCAGAAACAAGCCGCGCCGGCCGATCGGCGAAGCGAACGAGACGAACAGGCGGCGAGCATTCGAGCGGCGGTGGCCCGGCTGCCGTCGACACAGCGCGAAGTGATCGTGCTGCGATACTTTGAGGAGTTGAGCATCGACGAGATGGCGGGCGTGCTGGCGATTAAACGCAATGCCGTGGAAGTGCGCTTGTCGCGGGCGCGAAAGCTGCTCGAGGAGTCGCTTCGGGAAGATGTATGAAAAGTTTACCGCAGAGCTAGAAGTTTTTACCGCAGAGGACGCAGAGGACGCGGAGGAGAAAGAATACAGAAGATGCTATTCTTGATGCGCCCTCTGCGGTTCAAATCTGGAATCGGAAGAATACAGAGACTTGTAAGACCAAGCCATGAACGACGGTGAATTGAGAAACTTGCTGCGCGGCGCGGATGCCGATTTCGAGAAGCCGATTATCGCGCCGGGCGAGTTGGCCGGACGCGTGCGGCGGTTGGATCAAAAGCGAAGACGCCGGTCGCGCGTGCTGTTGACCGCCGTGCCGGTGGTTGTGGTTGCGGCGGTCGCTACGGCCTGGTCGTTGGTGCCCCGCGCGGCGCTTCCAACGGGAACGGAGAAGTCCGTGGCCGGCGCGGCGCTCGATTGGGGCGAGATCGAACGCTTGCAGGCCGAGGCTGACTTTCACGAGCGGCTGGCGCGGCAAATGATCGCTTTGCGCAAGCGCGATCGGGCCCTGGAGCAAGCGCAGCGTGCTTTGGCCGAACCGGACCCGCTGGACGTGGTGCGCGAACAAGTCGACGTCGTGGCCTATCGCATGATCCAGCGGGCCGACGAGCTGCGAACGCAGATGGACCCGAGCGAGGAAGCGATCCGACTTTACCGCGACGTGGAGCAATTGTTTCCCAAAACCCATTCCGCCGAAGTGGCGCGCGAGCGCCTGACGGCGCTAGCGGCCCGAGAGGGAGAAACGTAATGCGACCAATCATCTCGCTGTTGTCGATTGCGGCGCTGGTTTTCATCGGAGCGGATCGGGCGCGTGCCGCCGAGGTGGTGAGCACCGCGTCGGGTCTGATACGGGTAACGGCCGGGCACGAGACGCCGCTTGCGCAAGGGGCGTTCCCGTGGGTGTTGCTAGCGAGCGAGTCGCTGTGCAAGGAGGCAGTCGCCACGGTTTCGGCCGATGCGGCCTCGGAGGCTCCCAAATTCTCCGACGTAGCGAAAGTGAAGTTTGGTTCCGGCGCGAGCGGGGCCATCAGCATTACCGTCGAGTCGTACAAAGAACGCGTGCCGGCGGACAAGTTGCTCGCAGCGCTCGTGGAGGTTCTCAACAAGCGAGTGCACGAGCTTGCCGTGAATGAATACGAGGCCGATGCGCGGCAGCTTGCTGACGAGAACAAGCGGTTCGAGCGGTTGAAAGAAGATCTGAATAAGGAGCACGAGGCGCTTTTGACGCTGGCGGCCATCCACAAGGTGGAAATCGACTCGGCGCTGGCCGCGCAAAAGAGGGTGCGAATCGAAACCGAGCTGCAGAGCCTGGACGTGCAACTCCATGGGCTGAAAGCGCGGCAGGCTGTCATTGAGCACCAGATCGCCCAGTTGGCGAATGTTGTCGCCTCCGCTGCCGCGAACGACCGGGTACTGAAGGAACTGGAGAAATCGGTGGCGTTTCGCAAGGAAATCGTCGGTACACTTCGAGCGAAGTTCGCGACCGGTACTGTCGTGACGCAGGAGCAAGTGCTCGACGCTGAGGACCAACACGCGCAAGCCGAGGCCGAAGTCGCCAAGTTCCGCGCGCATGCGGCCGAGCAGGCCGGCGGCCGACGCATCGCCGAGCTGAAAACGCGGCTGGACGATACCGCCATCGAGCTCGCCGAAATCGAAGTCAAGAGCAAGGTCCTCCAGGAACAATTCGAACAAGCGCGCAATTCTTCTGGGCAGGTCATGATCAAACGGATTGAAGTGGAATTGCTCGAACGCGAGTATCGCGACCGGGCGGAGAATCTCAGCAAGCTGCGGGCCCAAATGCGGCAACTCGTGACGCCCTCCGTCACGCTCATTCCGCTGGATTGAAGCGGCATGATTGCGAAGGCGTTTAAGCCCCCGGCTTTGCCGGGGGATCCCTTTGCCGCGGGATCGGCCCGCGTCGGTTTTGCAACGAGCAACACGATCCCCCGGCAAAGCCGGGGGCTGAAATTGCTTTGCGATCGAAATGTTGATCGGATCGAGCAGTTCTGATACGATTTCCTCCAGGCCTACCCTGCCCGAATCGCTCGCCGTAGCCCCGCCCCCACCTGGAGGACGAGCCATGTTGACCATCCTCGGCCGACCGCAGCGCGGTTTTTGCGACGGAATTTCCCGGCGGTCGTTTCTGAAGATCGGCGGGCTGGCGTTGGGTGGTTTGTCGCTGCCGCAGATTCTGCGCGCGCAGGCCGCCAGCGGCGTGCGGCATGCGCACAAGGGGATCATCATGATCTTCCTGCCGGGCGGCCCGCCGCACCAGGATTTTTACGATCTGAAGATGGACGCGCCTGTGGAGGTTCGCGGCGAGTTCCGGCCGATCCACACCAACGTGCCGGGCATCGACATCTGCGAGCACCTTCCGCTCATCGCCGCGCGGATGGACAAGCTCATTCCCATTCGCTCGATCGTCGGCGCATCGGGCGCGCACGACGCGTTCGAATGTCTCACCGGCCGGCGCCGCGGCCGCCAACAGCCGGCCGGCGGCTGGCCCTGCCTGGGCTCGGTGCTGTCGAAATTGCACGGCGCGGCCGATCGCTCGCTGCCGCCCTTTGTGGGCCTGGCGCCGAAGATGGGGCACGTGCCCTGGAGTGACAACGGGCAGCCCGGCTACTTGGGCGTGGCCCATGCGCCGTTCAAGCCCGACGGAGAGGGGAAGGCCGACATGGTGCTGGGCGGCATCACGCTCGATCGGCTCGCCGACCGAAAGGCGCTGTTGGCGAGCTTTGACAACTTCCGCCGCGAAGCCGACGCGACGGGCATGATGGAGGGGCTCGACAACTTCAACGATCAGGCGTTCGGCGTGCTCACGTCCAGCCGCCTGATGGATGCCTTGGACATCGAGAAAGAGGATCCCAAGATCCGCGCGCGGTACGGCAAGGGCGATCCGCGGAACCGCGACGACGGCGGCCCGAAATTGATGGAACACTTCCTGATCGCCCGCCGTTTGATCGAAGCCGGCACGCGCTGCGTGACCTTGGCCTTCAGCCGCTGGGATCATCACGGCAGCAATTTTAACGCCTGCCGGCAAGACATGCCCTTGCTCGACCAGGGGCTCTCGGCCTTGATCGACGACATCCACGGACGCGGGCTGGACAAGGACGTGTCGGTCGTGGTGTGGGGCGAATTCGGGCGCACGCCCAAGATCAACAACAGTGCCGGCCGCGATCACTGGCCCGCCGTGTCGTGCGGTTTGCTCTTCGGCGGCGGCATGCGCACCGGCCAGGTGATCGGCTCGACCGACCGGCTGGCGGCCGAAGCCAAGGACCGGCCCGTGCATTTTCAGGAGGTGTTCGCCACGCTGTATCACCGGCTGGGGATCGACGTGAACCGCGTGACGATCCCCGATCTGGCCGGGCGGCCGCAGTACCTGGTGGATCGCGGGTATCAGCCGATGGCCGAGGTGATCTGAGCGGTTGGGGTGTGCTAAGCCGCAAGCGGCTGGATCGCGGTGCCGCGATTTTCGGTTCGTGATTCGGCTCGGGTTATTCAATTCCGTACGCTCCGGCTACGGGGATTGCCACCGGCGAGGCGGCGCCGACGCGTCCTTGCAGGAAGCGCGGCTGGATGGCCAGGTTGGCGCCGACGTTGCCCTTGCTCGTGTCGACGTTGACGATCACGCTTACGAGAAACGATTCGCCGATCCGGGTGAGCATCAGGTTCTGGCCGATGTTGCGCGAATTGTGGAAGTCGAACGTCGTGCCGAACGACGAAAGCCATTTGGGGCTCATGCGGTAGCTGTAATTGAACACGATGACGTTGCTCGTGATCGGGCCTTGCAGCGAACGGAAGCCGAGATAGATCGAGCCGCGCGGCGGCCGGTCGACGAATCCGCCCACGGTGAAATACTTGGGCGCGTCGTCGAAGAAATCGAAATAGCCGTCGGAGACCAGCGTCGTGCGGTCGCCCACGTGCCAACTGAAGTTGTAATCGACCAGGCCGATCACCGTGCCGAAATTGTCGCGGTCGGGATTGGGGAACAGCGTGGCGTCGACGTCGAACGTGATCCAGTCGACGATGTGCGGGTTGGATCGCGGCCCGCGCTTGGTTTGCCACCGTTGGCGCGCGCCGAGCCGCGCGGCGAACAGGTCGTCGGCGATTTCCATCGAGGGCGAAGCCGCGTAGCTGCCCAAGCCGCGGCGCAGGGCGTAGAAGCGTTCGTCGAAGCGGGTCGGCACGGGCGGCGGCCCGCCGAAATCGAAAAACGGGAACCAGCGGCGATAGGCCTCGATGTTGTTATCGTCGATCTGGTCGTACAAGGGGAGCGTGTCGAGATCCTGCGTGCTCTGGGCATAGAACAGGTCGGTCTCGAAGACCACCTTGTGCGCGATGCCGTTGAGGTTGAACAGCTCGCTAGTGATCAAGGGGTCGGCGGCCCACATCGAGGTGCTCGCGCGAATTCCGCCCGCCCCGTAGGCCCGGTTTTCGGGTTCGAAGGCCAGATTGTCGCCCCAGCGGGCCAGCTCGCCCAGCACGTACGGATCGAACTTGAAGGCGCCCAGCGAGAACGGAAAGTCGAGCTCGTGCCGCGTGATGAGCCGCTCGCCCGGGCGCGTGGTGGAAGGGGGCGCTTCCCAGGGGAGCGGACCCCACAGCGCGGCCTGCGCCGGATCGGTCGGCGGATTGGAGCTCTGGAAACGCGCAAACGCCAGGCTGGTGTGCTCGAACCAGGTGAGCCGGTCGTTCAAAAGCGGCTGGCCGATCCAGAAGTGATCCAGCCGCGGCAGCCACTCGGTTTCGGTAAAGAAGGGATTGAGGCGCACCGAGGCGACGATGCTCCAGGTGCTGTTGTCCAGGTACTGTTTCAGCTCGACGTCGGTGGTCTGGTCCTTGAGCTCGTCGTATTCGCGTTCGAAATACTGTTCCAGGAAGTTAAAGTCGCTGATCAGCCCCATTTCGCCGGTCAACTGGAAGTTGTCCGGCAGCATGCTTCTGTGCTGAAACAAGACGCGACCGCGGTAACTTTTTTCCGGCGGGACGTCGCGGCGCAACAGGCCCAGGTTATCGAGGCCGTGGTCGTTGATCGCCCACGCGTCCAGGAATCCGCCGGTGCTTTCGGGAACGCCGAACAGCGTCTGGCGTTCGTAGTCGAACGTCGTGCCGTAGCCGAATCCGCGCCGGCTGAGGTAATCGGCGCTGGCGATCCACTTCGTTCCTGGCGGCGGGTTGCGCAGGCCCAGCACCTGGTAGGCGTTGATGTCCGTAAGCACCTGCGTGCCGAACACCTGGTCGTTGCGGAGCTGGATATCGTCGATGTAATAGTTCGGCCGCTCCAGGTCCGTGGCCAGAAACGGCCAGTAGAAGACCGGCACCTGGTTGATGTACACGACGTTGTTGCGGCTGGTGGCCAGTCGCTGGTGATCGATCACGGCGGCGCCGGTGGCGTCGACGACGGGCAGTTGGGTGAAGGGGTTGATGCGCGGATGCTGGATGTCGTCGAAGGCCATCAGCCCGCTGCGCAGCTCATAGGTGGGAATTCCCAGGCGGCTCGAGGTGATCGAGGCGTTCTGGGCCACGAACCGGTCGCGGCCGATCTGCTGCACGACGTCGGCCCGCAGCTTGAGCAAGCCCTCGAAGTTTTCCACGGGCGTGAGCACTTCGGCGCCCAGCACGATGCCGGTCTGGCGGTTCACGTCGTAGTACATCCGCTGGGCGTGGATCGTCCGCTCGCCCTGGCGAAACACGACGTTGCCTTCCATGTAGATTTCCAGGGGCCGGTCCTTGGGCTGCGATTGCCCTTCGGTCGAGATTCGCAGCCGGCCCTCGGTCCAGACGATCAGGTTGTCGGTATCGACGTCGATCGAGTCAAACTGGTCGAGGCCGTCGACGATGATGTTCACGCCGTTCTTGACGATCACGATCTGCTGCTGGGTGTTGGGAACCTCGTAAAACTGGGCGTCCAGCGGCGTGTGGCTGCGGCTTTGCACGCGGATGCGCAGCATGTCGGCCGGCGGCGGAAGGACCTCGGGCGGGGGCGCGATCGGCTCGGCGAATTGCGCTTGCTGCGCCTCGACGGGCGGGCTCGGCCCGAGATGGGACGCCGCGCGGCCGTAGATATCCGGCCTGGCCGCAGGCGGCGGGGCAAAGGCGATCGGCCGCACGTCGACCGGCAGCGCCGAATAGAAGCGGCCAAACCACGCGCGGTCCTTGAGCGTCGAGGTGCCGGCGCGCATCTGGCCGCCGGGCTCTCGCGCGGAATCCGGCTGATAGTTGATCTCGACGTCGCCTTCGAGATAGGCGATCACCTTGTGCGGCGGATCGCCATACGCACCGCCCCGTTCGACCCACAGCACGGCCTGCTGGCTGCGCGCGTAGGTAAGCCCCTGGTTGACGTAGCAGTTGCCCGCCAGGACGTAGACGTCGTAAACGCCTTCGACCCAGTGCGTGCCGCCGTCGGCGGCCACGGTGATGCGATCCGAGAGACGGCCGCCGGGCAAATCGACTTGCGCGCCGGCGAATGCTGCCCAGAACGAGCCGATCGCCATTGCCAAGAGCACGCGCGCAAGAGCAGACCCTGCGCGCAAAGCGCAAGGCGCGCGCACGCGTGCGAGCACGTTGTCAGAAACTCGGGCGTTCAGAGAAGTGGCATCCCGGATTTTTGGGGTCGACGAGCGGAGCCCAGAACGGGACCGCGCGCGACGAATCGCAAAACGAAGTGACGAAAGTTCTTAAGGCTCTCGTGAGCGGGCCGGATTATAGGGGCGATGCGAGGGCAAGGTCAAGCCAGCTTCGCGCGGCCTAAGCGCCTTCTCCGAAAGCACTTGCAGGGGGTTTTCGGCACGCTAGCACGGCCAGTCCATACGCGGCGGCCAAAGCGACCACGCCCACCAGCGGTGCGCGCATGCGCATGTCGGTCCAATAGCAGGCGTGCACCGCGGTGATCGACAGCACGAGCAGTGTGCCCCACACCCAGGGCGCGGCAAAGAGCTTTCCGCACAAAAACCATGCGCCGGCCGCGGCCAGCGCGAACTCGAACGTGTACCAGATGGCCACCGCCCAGCGCATGCCGCGGCGCGAGGCCGATTCGTCGGCGCTCGTTTGATGCGGCAGCACGTTCCACAACCGGCCGACGCGCACGACGCAAGACCAGGCGAACATGGCCGGCTCGGCGCGGATGTTTTCAAAAGCCTGGCGGTAGGCCCAGCGGTCGTTTGCAAGCTCGTCAACGTAGGCCGGTCCTTCGGGCGTTCTGCGAGCCGTGGTCCACAGGTGGTCTAGCGACTGCTGGTAAATCCTGTTGCCGTCCCACGTGCTTCCCCAGGGTGCGCTGCGCAGGTGTTCGTAAAAGTCAGGGTTGTTCGCCAACAGGAGCGTGAAGCCGCCGTGTGTCGTGGTGACGACGGGCCACCCCAACAACCGGTAGTTGCGGACGCCCCACGGCGCAAGCGTCGCGGCCGCGACGGCCAGATAGAGCGCGACGCGAAGCGCGCGCCGCGGACCGACCGCCAGGCACGGAAACGCGATTGCCACGCCGACAATCCACACGAGGAACTCGGGCCGGCACAAAATGCACATCCCCCCGAACAATCCAGCCAAGAGCGCCCAGAGAATGGAATTCTCACGAGCGAAGTGCGTCACGGCGATCAACGTGACCATCGCCAGCGCCGCGGCCAGAGTTTCGGTCATCAGCTCGACCGAGTGCGCCAACAGAATTGGATCGACGGTAACCAGCGCGGCCGCGACCAGACAAACGCCGGGGGACAGTTTCCACAGTCGCCCCAGATGCCAGACGGCCCACACCGTGAGCGTCGCCAGCACGACGTGCAACAGGCCCGCCGCACCCTCGGCATCCAGATGGACCAGGTAGGCCGACGAAAGCAAAAGCGGATACAAGGGGGGCCGCGTCGCCGTCGGTCGTATGAGCCCGAAACGTGGCGGGTAAATACCAAACGTCCGTCCCTGATAGATGAGAAGGGCCACCGTGCCGTAGTTGTCCGGATCGCTGATCTCGCCCTGCGAAAGCACAAACCGCCCGCGAACCACAACGGCCGCACACAACAGCACCAGGAGCACCCACCGCGGCGGCATCCGGTCGATGAGCCGGCAGATTCGCGACGGGTTGGAGGGGGCGGGTGCCATCGCGCTCGCGTGCCTGCTCGTGTAGGTCAGGCTTTAGCCTGACATTGGCGTTGGAGTCGGGTTCATGTCAGGCTACATTCTGACATGCACTGAGAAGGAGACGAAAACATGTCAGGCCAAGGCCTGACCTACTGGTGGAACGAATACAAAAGCACGTTCAGTCCGATGCGGGCGGCGTCGCGGCGGGTGTAGCCTTCGCATTCCAGCGACTCGTGATTCTCAAGCGCGCAACTGATGTCGAACGGCGAAAAGATCACGGCGAAGCGATCGCCGATTTTCAGTCCTTCCAGATAGGGTTCTCCCTGGCGGACCGTCGATTTCAAGGGTCCAAGGGCGCCCGCGCGCTCGGGCTCGCGGCGCTCGACCAGCGACAAATCGCCGCCGCCGAAGGTGGGCGTAAAGAGCGGATGGCTGGGCGGAATCCGCTCCAGGCGATGGTCGGGAAACAGCTCGGCCATCTCGCGGGCGAACGACTCGCTGAACTCGCGGCTGGAGCAAATCGCGTCGGCAAACAGCATGCCGCCCCGCTCGAGGTACGTGCGCAGTTGCTTCCGCTCGGCGGGCGTCAGGCGGAAACTGTGACGGCCGTGCATGAACACCAGGTGATAGCGGAAGATCTGCGGATCGGACATGGCCAGCTCGCGCGGCTCGGGTTCGACGCGCAGGTTGAGCTTTTCACCGGCCACGCGCATCAGGTTCGGCAGCGCCCCCGGCGCGGCGTTGCATCCGCCGGGATGCTGCAGCCGGGCCACGTACAGCTTGCCGCGATCGAAATCGTCCTTGGGCGAGGCGGCCTGGGCGGTCTTGAAGAACTCGCTCTTGAATTTCAGCTCGCGATTGGTCGCATAGGCGATCACGTTGGCGCCGATGGCCAGGCAGGCGTCGACCTCGGCCTGGATCTTTTCGGGCAGTTGTTGCCGGCGGCTGCTCGCGGCCAGTTCCCAATAGCAGGAAAGGTCGTCGGGACAGAACACGACGCTCGTGCGGCAGCCGACGTCGATGCCCCACAGCGGCCGCACGTACTCGGGATTGACCGGCTCTTCGGCCCGCCAGATCGGATGTTCCGGCGGCAGCAGCCGCAGCGCGTATTCCTTTTCCGGAAAGATTTCGCTCATCAATTGGCGAAAACCGCGGTCGAACCCGGTGCCGTCGCAGCACCCTTGGGCGAAGATGAATCCGCCGCGATCGACGTAGTCGCGCAAGCGGCGCTTCTCGTCCGGCGTGAACACGGGCGCCTCGCGGCCGCCAATAGACAAGACGGGGGCCTGCAGCAGGTCCTCGACCGTGGCGGCACCCGCGCCCACGACTTGCCAGGTGAGATCGCGCTGCCACAGTTTCTCGACGTAGGCGGTCAGGTTCGCCAGGTCGTGGCGATGATTGTTCCAGTCGCCTTGCGGATCGTGCTGGAGTTTGGCGACCAGCAGCGGCCGCCGGCCCTTGGCCAGAAACAAAAGCGCGAAACTCGTGCCGATCACCTGATTGCTTTCGGCGCTGCCGACTCCGGCCCAAAAGCCCGACAGATTGTCCTGCTTGCCCACGAGCATGTCGCATCCTTCGCGATACCAATCGTGGTCGCCGATGAATCGGCGGGCCGTCATGCGCCCCGTGCGTTCGAGCCCGTACAAGTAATACAGCAAGTTTCCGCGAATGAAGTTGTTGGCCGCGGCGCCCAGCCCCCCGGCGTTGGTGGGGTTCGTATGGACGGAGAAATTGCGCGCGAGCCAGCCGAGCCCGTTCTCGACGATCGTGTTGACTTCCTGCGTTTGGCAGCAGCGGACCTGTCCGTCGACGACCTCGGCGTCGCCCTTGTTCAATTCACCCGCGGCGATGATCACGGACGTGATTCCGGCGCACGTCATGCTTCCCGTCCCGGGGGCGCCGGAATTGTAGCCCCACGAGCCGTCGGGGTTTTGCGCGGTTTGCCAATAGCCGAGCGCGGACCGCCAGGTCCTCTGAGCGACTTTCACGCCCGCGCGCTCGGCTTCGTACAGCGCCAACACCGCGAACTGCGAGTTTGACGGATCGGGTCGACCGCGGGCGGCGGCCGACGGATAGGACCATCCTCCCTTGAACGGGCCGGCCGTGAACTGGGTGCTTTCGAGCCACTTGACGTTCTGCCGAATCAAGAGCAGATCCTTCTTGGGCTGCGCGGCGCAAAAAACCATCGTTTGCAGCGCCGCCACGTAGGTTTGCCGGGGCGGCAGCCCGCGCAGGTACACGAGCGACCGTTCGAGCCGTTCGTTGTCGGCCGGCACGCCCGCATTCAACAGCGCCAGCGTCGAAAGCGCGGTGACGCCGCCGCCGAAGCCCGCGTGATCGCCCCAGGTGCCGTTGCGGTTTTGCTGCCGCTCGAGGAACGCGACCGCGCGGTCGATCGACTCGCGCACCGCTTCGGCGGAAATGTCGGCGCGCGCAAAGCGCGGCCAGGCAATGGCCGCAAGCACGAGTGCCACGATGAGTGTCTTGGACCTCATTGCGCCCTTGTTCCTCGGAATCCACCCTGGCGTGACGATGCTCAACATAACCATCTTAGGCTACGTGGTTTAAGCCGGCAACGCGGCGCAGCATGGGCGTTGCCCGCCGCGGGGGGCAGCGATAAAATGAGCCTATGCTTTGTCGGGGCGCAAAAGCGTGCCCGAACGAGCCCCCCGGGCTTGCGAGTGGTCCGGAAAGCCACGAGGCCACACCATCGCGAGCTCGCTTCGTGATCGTTACGAACGCGCGCTCGAAACAAGGATTTGGCGATTGGCCACCAAGCCTCGTAGCCTCGGAGACATCCTGCAGGAGTTCAGCCAGCACCGGCAGCTCATGCAGGAAGAGTTGCAAAAGGTGATCGTCGGCCAAAGCGACGTCATCGAACAGATCTTTGCCGCGGTCTTTACGCGCGGACACTGCCTGCTGGTCGGGGTGCCCGGGCTGGCCAAAACGCTGATGGTCAGCACGCTGGCGCGGCTTTTGGACATCAAGTTCAAGCGGATCCAGTTCACGCCCGACCTGATGCCCTCGGACATAACGGGCACCAACGTGCTCGAGGAAGACGAGCACGGGCGGCGGCAGTTCCGCTTTGTCGAGGGCCCGGTGTTTACGAACATTCTGTTGGCCGACGAAATCAACCGCACGCCGCCCAAGACGCAGGCCGCCTTGCTGCAGGCCATGCAGGAGCGGGAGGTGACCGTGGGCCAGACGACCTATCCGCTGCCGGATCCGTTTTTCACGATCGCCACGCAGAACCCGATCGAGCAGGAAGGGACCTACCCGCTGCCCGAAGCGCAGTTGGACCGTTTCATGTTCAATATCAAGGTCGATTACCCCTCGGCCGACGAGGAGGAGCAGATTCTTTCGGCCACCACGCGCGGCGAGAAGCCGGAGGTGCGCAAGGTGCTTTCCGGCCGGGCCATCTTGAACTTACAGAAGCTGGTCGGATCGGTGGCGGTCAGCGAATACATCATCAAGTACGTCGCGAGGCTGGTGCGCGCCACGCGGCCCAAAAGCGACGGCGCTCCGGAATTCGTGCGGGAGCTGGTCGATTGGGGCGCCGGTCCGCGGGCCGGGCAGTTTTTGATTCACGGGGGCAAGGCGCTGGCGGCCATGGACGGGCGATTCTCCGTGGCCATCGAAGACATCCGCAAGGTGGCCATTCCCGTGTTGAGGCACCGCGTGAGCACGAATTTTCAGGCCCAGGCCGAAGGCATGACCACCGAGGACGTGATCGAGCGCCTGCTGCGCGAGATTCCCACCCCGGACATCCCGAAGTTTGCCGGCTGAGCTTACAATAGAAGCAGGCACATACTAACCCGACGCGCCAGCGAGGGCTCTTCGTTGTGAGCGATTCTAGGACCCGTCGCTGGGGCTTTGAAATTGCACGTTTCAGCCGTTAGGTAGCTACGGAGCCCTCCCGGGCGTTCTAAGAACTCTCGTTTACCGCAGAGGTCGCAGAGGTTCGCAGGGGTCTGCGATTTCAGCTTCCGCAATGTTTATCCTCTGCGGACCTCCGCGACCTCAGCGGTTATTTCAGTGTGAACGATTCCCCATGCCCGCCGTCGAGCAATATCTGAAGCCGGAAGTGATTCGGCAGATTTCGCGGCTCGACTTGCGCGCGCAGTTCATCGTGAAAGGTTTCTTGCAGGGGTTGCACGCCAGCCCGTTTCATGGCTTTTCGGTCGAGTTCAGCGAGCATCGCAAGTACACTCCGGGCGACGATCCCAAGGACATCGACTGGCTGGTGTACGCCAAGACCGACAAGTACTACGTCAAGAAATTCGAGGCGGAAACCAACATCACCGGCTACCTGGTCATGGACTTGAGCCGGTCGATGGGCTACACGTACCGGCAGGAGCTGACGAAGTTCGATTACGCGATCTGCCTGGCGGCGGCGCTGTGCTACTTGATGATCCACCAGCAGGACCCGGTCGGGCTGATCACCTTTGACGAAAAGATCCGCCAGAGCTTGCCGCCGCGATCGAAGCGCACGCAGTTGGGGAACGTGCTTTCGCTGTTGGCCAACCTGCGCCCCAGCGGCCAGACCGACATCGCCAAGAGCATCACGCAGATCGCGGCCATGCTCAAGCATCGCAGCCTGGTGATGCTGTTTAGCGATTTGCTGGCGGAACCCTCGGGCGTGATCGGGGCGTTGCGCCGCTTGCGGCACGGCGGGCACGACGTGATCCTGTTCCACATCCTCGACGAAGCCGAAGTGCGTTTCCCGTTCGACGGCATGATCGAGTTCGAGGAGCCCGAGACGCACGAGAAAATGCAGATCGACGCCGGCAGCTTTCGCTCCGATTACCTGAGTGAAGTCCGGGAGTTTTGCGACATGTACCGCCGCGAATGCTTTCAAAACGGCATCGACTATGTGCAGCTCGATACGAGCATGCAATTCGATCGGGCACTCACCGAGTATCTGACCAGCCGCCGGGCGAGGTACTAAATGACCTTTCTGCACGCGGCCTTTCTGGGCGGAACGTTGGCGATCGTCGTGCCGATCGTGCTGCACATGATCATGCGCAAGCAGCCGAAACACCTCGAGTTTCCGGCCCTGCGCTTCATCCAGCTCCGCGAAAACGCGAACCGGCGCCAGGTGCGGCTGCGGCATTGGCTGCTGTTGGCGCTGCGCTCGGCCTTGATCTTACTGTTGGCGCTTGCGCTGGCGCGGCCGAGCATCGTGGCCTCGGGCGTATTGGGCGATCAGGAAGCGCCGGTCGCGGCGGCGCTGGTGTTCGATACCAATCCGCGGATGCAATATCGCCGCCACAATCAGACGCGGCTCGAAGTGGCGCAGGAAACGGCCGCGTGGCTGCTGCCACAGTTGCCGCCCGAAAGCGACGTGGCCGTGGTCGATTCGCGCACCGGCACGGCGGCCTTTGCCGTGGACGCGCGAGCGGCGCGGCAGCGCATCGAACACCTTGACGCCGGCCTGATGTCCCAGCCGCTGGCGCTGGCCGTCGAATCGGCGATCCGGCTGGTCGGCCAAAGCGGCAAGCCGCGCAAGGAGATTTACGTGTTTACCGATCTGTCCCGGGCAGCGTGGTCGCGCGAATCGATGCGCGACCTGGCCGCGAGACTCAAAGAGCACACCGGGATCGGCGTGTATCTGATCGACGTCGGCGTGACCGAACCCAATAACTTCGGTTTCGGCGAAACGCGCCAGAGTGCCCAGGTGTTGACCGCGAACAGCCCGCTCGTGATCTCGGCCGACGTGCTCCGCTCGGGTCCGGCCGGCGAGCGGAACGCGGACCTGTTTCTCGTGGATCGCAAGAGCGGAAAAGCCGACATCCGCGGCCGGCAGTCGATCGAAGCCGGGTCCGGCGGAGCGCAGCGCGTCGATTTTCAGCTCCGCGGACTGCCGAAGGGCATCCATCAAGGGTACCTGAAGATCGCGGGCGAGGATGCGCTCGACTGCGATGACACGCACTGGTTCACCGTCGAAGTGCGGCCGGCGTGGCGCGTGCTCATCGCGGCCCCGAGCGATTCGGGGCGCAAGCCAGAGGACCATGCGCTGTTTTTCTCCGAAGCGCTCGCCCCGTACGCCATGCGCAAAAGGGGCGAAGCGGCGTTCGAGTGCGACGTGATCGGCTTCGAGCAGTTGGCCGACAAATCGCTCGACACGTATGGCGCCGTGTGCCTGATCGACCCGCGCCCGCTTGAGCAGGCCGTTTGGCAAAAGCTGCGTGCCTACGTGTCGGCCGGCGGCGGGCTGGGAATTTTTCTGGGACGCCACGCCACGCCCGTCGAATCGTTCAACGAGCCGGTGGCGCAGGAACTGCTTCCCGGCAAGCTCGCGCGGCAATGGCGCTCCGAAGGCGACGTTTACCTGGCGCCCGACGATTTCGGGCATCCGGTGCTGGCCAAGTTCCGCTCGCTCCGGGTGGCCTGGCAACTGTTGCCGGTCTTCAGGCATTGGCAACTGGAGGAGCTGGCCGACGGGGCCGCCACGGTGGCGGTGTTTTCCAACAACCGGCCCGCGATCGTCGATCGGCCGGTGGGCCGGGGACGCGTGATCACGATGACCACCCCGATTTCGGACGAGGCCAGCCGCCCGGACGAGCGCGGATACGTGCCGTGGAATCTCATTGCGACGGGCGACGACAAGTTTCCGTTTTACTTGCTGGCCAACACGATGGCCGAATACCTGGTGGGCGAGGGCACCAAGCGGTTGAACTATACGGCCGGCAGCACCGCGGTCGTGCCGCTTGAGGCCGGCGAGCGCCATCCGATTTACGTGCTGACCACGCCGCGCGGCGATCAGATGCGCACGCCGCCGGGCGAAGGGCAGGAAGCGATCGTGGTCACCTCCACCGAGGCGCCGGGCAACTACCGGATTCAGGCCGGCGGGGGCGAGCAGGAAGTCGATCTGGGGTTCAGCGTGAATCTGCCCCAAAGCGTCAGCCAGTTGGATCGCGCCGGCCAGGACGATCTAAAACTCATCTTCGGCGAAACGCCCTTTCGCCTGGCTCGCAGCCGCGAGGAAATCGATCGCAGCGTCAGCGCCGGCCGCGTGGGGCAGGAATTGTTTCCTTACCTCATCGTGCTGATGGCGGTGGTGTTGGGCTGCGAGCAGGTGCTGGCGAATCGCTTCTACCAGGATTACGACACGTCGATCACGCGCTCTCGGGCCGCGCAGCTCGCCAGCCTTTCGATCGGCCCAGAGCCACAACCCCAGCGGGCGCCGGTGGCGTTGAAATGAACAGCCAGTGGTACTTCAACCCGGTTGGCGGATATGGATTGGCCGGCGGCATCGCGCTCGGTTTGATCCTGCTATTCACCTTGCTGGGCTTGCCGCGGCACCGGCTCTCGCCGCGCCGCCGCTGGATCTTGATGCTTTTGCGGTTGGGCGTGATCGCGCTTGCGATGTTCGCCATGCTGCGGCCGGCGCTTGTTTACACGAAATCGAAGCCGCAATCGGCCACGCTGGTGGTCCTGGCCGATCGATCGCGCAGCATGATGATCGCCGACGCGGTGGGGGGGAAATCGCGCTTTGACATGCTGCGCGCGGCGGTGGATGAAGCGACCCCCACGCTGGCCGCGATTGCCGAGGATTTCGAGGTCAAGCTGTACGCCTTCGACTCCGATCTGCACGCGCTTCGTTTTTCCGGCGGGCGGCTCGACCTGGGCGACGCCCCCGACGGCCAGCAAACGGCCATTGGCGCCGCGCTCGAGGACGTGCTGCGCCGCGAAGCCGGCAAGCGCCTGGTGGGCGTAATTCTTTTGAGCGACGGCGCGCAGCGGGCGTATGCTCCCCGCGACGTCGCGCCGCAAGGACCGACCCGGCGTCTGGCCGATCTCGGGTATCCGCTGTATACGTTCCCCTTCGGCCAGGCCCGCGGGCTGGGCCAGGCTCGCGACGTGGCGCTAGCGGACCTTTCCGTCAACCAGGCCGTGTACGTCAAAAACGAATTGACCGTGCGGGGCACGGCCCGCATCGAAGGCTTTGGCAATCAGGCCGTGCCCGTGCAACTGTTGTTCGAGGAAACGGCCGGCAAAATGAAACCGGTGGCCGGCCAGGAGCTGAAGACGGCCGAGAGCGGCCAATCGGTGCCGATCGAGTTGAGCACGATTCCCCAAACGCCCGGCGAATACAAAGTCACGCTGCGCGTGCCGAACCAATCGGGCGAGCTGGTGACCACGAACAACGAAATGAGCACGTTCGTGACCGTGCTCAAGGGCGGCATCAACGTGCTCTATCTCGAAGGGGCGCTGCGCGTCGATCAGATTTACCTGCGCCGGTCGCTCGACGCCTCGCCCGATATCAAGGTCGATTTCGTGCGCCTCGACCCGCGCGATCCCAGCGCGCGCCCGGTCGATCTGGCCGATCGCTTTGCGCCCGGCAAGTACGACGTGTATATGATCGGCGACGTCGATTCGTCGCAACTGACGGCCGAGGAGCTGCAAGCCTTGGCCAACGTGGTAGGCGCCGGCGCGGGCCTGGTCATGCTGGGCGGCTTTCACACGTTCGGCCCCGGGGGCTACGCCGACACGCCGCTCGTGGGTCTCGTGCCCGTGGAAATGGACGCCCGCGAGCGGCAACGCCCGGGCGATCCGATTCGCAGCGACGTGCAACTGGCCGGCCCGATTAAGGTGCAGCCGACCGAGCCGGTGGGCCGTCGGCATTATCTGATGGCGTTGGGCGAAAATGCCGAGGCGACCTGGGCCAGGCTGCCGCCGCTGGAAGGCGCAAACCGGTTGGGACGTCCCAAGCCCGCCGCGCAGGTGCTGGCCGAAACGTCCGAGGGTCGGCCGCTGTTGGTCGTGCAGGAGGCGGGCGGCCGCGTGATGGCGTTTGCCGGCGACACGACCTGGCACTGGTGGATGGAAGGTTTCGCGCCCGAGCACAAGCGATTCTGGCGCCAGGTGATCCTGTGGTCGGCGCGCAAGGACGAATTATCCGACGGCACGGTGTGGATCAAGCTCGCCGAACGTCGATTCTCGCGCGGCCAACGCGTCGCGTTCGAAGCCGGCGCTCGATCCCCCGAGGGCGAATCGCTGGCCGAAGCCCGCTTCACGGCGGTAGTGACTTTGCCCGACGGCTCGACTCAGAAGGTGAATCTCGTGCGCCAGGGCGATCGCGTCGCCGGCTCGTTCGACGAGGCCCAAGCGGCCGGCGATTATGCGATCGCCGTGACGGCCGAAGGTCAAGAGGGCGCGGCATTGGGTAGCGCCGGCAGCCGATTCCTGGTGTTCGAGCAGGATCTGGAATTGGATAACGCCGTGGCCGATCCGACGCTGTTGGCCAGCCTGTCGGCGATCACCAAGCAAGCCGGCGGCCAGTCGTTTGCGCCCGAGGAGCTGTCGCAACTGCTCGGCCGCATCCAGCAGCAGCCGAAGGAAATGGAAATCGAGACCCAAGTCAAGCTCACGCCGTGGGACACCTGGCCCTTCTTTGGTCTGTTTATCGTCCTGATCAGCGTGGAGTGGTACCTGCGCAAGAAGTGGGGGCTGGTGTAGGTGTAGGTCAGGGCTTGCCCTGACGATCAACCGAGGTGGGGATGGGACGTTATCAGCGACGTTGTCAGGGCGAGCCCTGACCTACGAGGCTGGTGCCACGGGTGGCTTATCCACCCGTGTTGCTTCTACACAGCTTGACAAGCAAGCAGCGGCAACGGAGCCCCTTACCGTCTGAAGTTCCAGTCCGCCTGAGTGTAGCGCGTGACAACCAAATCTTGCACGCGCGACCGCGGCCAATCTCGGTTGGTGGGTTCGGCGCGCCAGATGCCGATCATGGCTTGTCGCAGATCGCCGACGGCGGCGGGCAAGTTCGCGAGGAACGCATGGTGCGGCCGGCTGCGGCGATAGTCGGGCTGGCGGGGCGGCATCGCCAGGCACCGCTCGACAAGTGCCAGCGGGAAATCGTAGAGCAGCGTGCCGTGATAGAGGAAATTGCGCCGGCGGCAACGCAGGCTGTTGCCGGAGAATTTGACGCCCGACAGCGTCAGGTCGCTCGTTCCCTGGTGAGCCGCCGCGGGGACGAAAGGCCGCAAGGCTTCGAGCATTGTGCCCAGCACGAAGCGGTGCGCTAGGTCGAGCGGCCGCAGTTCGGGCCGCAGCTCGTAATTCAATACGACGGCGTACATCAGGCAGCCGCGCGCCGCGACAATCGCCGAGCCGCCGCTCGAGCGGCGCAAAACGGGGATGTTGCGCTCGCGACACGCGGCCAGACGCACTTCTTCGGCGACTTGCGAGTTGCGGCCCACCACTACAAACGGCTCGGCGGCTTCCCACAGCCGCAGCGCTTCGCGCGGACGGGCCGCTTCCTCGGCCTCGTCCAACAAAGCCTCGTCCAGCGCAAGGTTTTCTTCCGGCGTGCCGAGCGTCAAATCGAACAAGTCCATGGAGAGTGACTCGAGAGATGGGTGTGATTGACCGCGACGAAACGGGGCGGATTCACGTGCGCTTGACGCCTGGCGAGGTCACCCTAAACTTACTTTATCACCGATCCAGCCTCCGAGTGCCAGCCATGTCCTTCGACCCGTCCCGCTCGCCGGAGCTATCGCCCGACGACGCTTTGCCGCCGGTCGAACCGCCCAGCGCCGGCTTTATCGTGCAATTGTTCGTCGTGCCCGGCGTGATTGTCGTGGTCGTGGTGATGATCTGGGTTCTGTTCAACTGGCTGGCGCATAAGGGCAACGATCGCGACGCGTTCGTGCGGGCCCTGTCGCGCAACAACGAGGCCCGGTGGCAAGCGGCGTTCAACCTGGCCAATGCGCTGCGGGCGGAACGCGGGTCGAGCCGCGGGGCGCTCTCGACCGATCCCGAATTGGCCCGCCAATTGGCCGATATCCTCAAGAGCGAGATCGAAACTGCGAGCATGAAGCCAAACCCGCTTACGCTGCGGATTTATTTGTGCTGCGCTTTGGGCGAATTCAAGGTGCCCGACGGCTTGCCGACCTTGATCGAAGCGGCCGGCACGGTGCGCAGCGAAAAAGAGTCGGACGTGCGGCGAGCGGCGCTCGAGGGCATCGCCAGGCTGGCCGACAACGTCGGCGGCGAACACAGACAGTTTTCCCACAACCCCGAGCTGGAAAAAGTGCTGCTCGAGGCGGCCGCGGACGACGATCCTCAGTCGCGCAGCATCGCGGCCGTGGCGCTGGGTGTGATCGGCACCCCGCGCATGTTGGAAAAGCTGCGGTTCATGATCGAAGACGCGAACCCCAACGTGCGCTACAACGCGGCCGCGCGACTTTCGCAGCGCGGCGACGGGACGGCCCTGCCGGTGCTGTTGGAAATGCTCGATCAGCAGGAAACGGCGGGCGTCGATATCGAGAAGAAACCGGAGCTGCGGCCGTTCAAACGGGCGCTGATCACGATCAACGCGCTGCGGGCCGGCGGACAACTGGCCGCGAAGAACCGCGGTGCCGATCTGGGCGAGCTCAAGGCCGCCGCGGAAAAACTACTGGCCGGCGGCGCGTCGGGCGAAATCCGCATCGAGGCCACCGGCCTGGTGCGGCGACTCGAAAATCGCGCGGCGCCCGAATCGGCACACTAACACTGCACCAGCCCGAAGCGCCAGCGAGGGGAAAAGCCAGGGCGTTCACAAGCGCTCCCTCGCTGGCGCTTCGGGCTGGTGAATTCCGGGGATGCTCACGCGAGCAAGGGGGCGGACCGGATCGTGCGGCCCGTGCTGGCAAAACCGATTGGTAGACCTTGCCGGTTAGGTAATTCTATAGCCGTAAGTTGTTATAATATAACGGCTTATGATTTTCACCGGCGCCGTGTCGTCGGTCGGGCTTTGCCGATAACTTGAATTTTTTTTCCGGCTGCAACTCATTCTGCGAGCAATACTTTCGCGTGGTGTTGTGCGATCGGCCGCGCAAAAAGTTTGCGTGTCTTCGATCACTCCGCCAGACTCTAGTAAGCGCGTCGCGCGGTCCCGATTCTGCGCGCCGCGGCTGAAAAAAAACTTGCAGGAAACCAGTCCCTTTTCTCGCAGCTAGAAATTGCTCCCAAACGAGCAGGATGGGTGGACATGGTTCGGGCTTTTGCACTTGTGATTTCGGTGGCCTGCGCGGCAAGCTCTTTTGCGCAGGCGTTTTGCCAGGAATATCGTCTGGTGTATCAGACGGTTTACGACGAGCAGGAGATCACCGCCTATCGCATCGAGGCCGAGACGATTTACGAAGAGCAGAAGCAGACGACGTATCGGCCCGTTTACGAGACTGAAATGCGCGAGCGGCGCTACACGGTCGCCCGGCCGGTGACCGAGACGAGCGAGCGCGAGGAGCGCTACCGGGTCGAGCGGCCGGTGTGGGAAACGCAGATGCGCGACTCGAGTTACGACGTCGTGCGCCAGGTCGCGGAGACCAGCGAGCGCGAAGAACGCTACACCGTCTCCCGCCCGGTGTATGAAACGCAAGAGCGCGAGGAGCGATACGTCGTTCAGCGGCCCGTCGTGGAAACGGCCGAACGCGACGAGGCGTACACGGTCATGGAACCGGTGACGACCTACACGACCAACTACGTCGATCAGGGCGGGTTCGTCGACCAGCAGGTGATCACGCCCGGAAAGACTCACACGCGGCTGCGCTGGCTTCCCAACGGTTGCGTAGTCGATCCGCTGACGGGCGCTTCGACGTATCAGCGCGGCGGATTGACCTGGGTGCCCGAGCAAGGCCCGGCCAGCGTCGCCTCGTACCGCACGTGGCAGCCGAACATCGTGGCGCAGCAGGTGCCGCAGACAACTTACGTCGGGCGCGTCATGACGCGCAAGGTGCCGGTGCAGGTGTGCCGGATGGTCGACGAGGAGGTCGTGCGGCGCGTGCCGGTGCAGGTGTGCCGGATGGTCCAGGAAGAACAGGTTCGCCGCGTGCCGGTGACGACCTATCGCCAGGTGGTCGAGCGCGTCGAGCAGCAGACGCCGGTGCAGGTGTGCAAGATGGTCGAGGAGGAAGTGGTGCGCCGCATTCCCGTGACGACGTGCCGCATGGTGACCGAAGAGCACGTCGAGCAGGTTGGGGTGCAGGTGTGCAAGATGGTGGCCTTCGAACAAACGGTGCAGATTCCGCGACTGGTGGAGAAGCGCATCCCGGTGAAGTACGTGCGGCAGGTGCCGCGGGTGGTGGTGATGCGGGTTCCCATCGATCCGTGTCCGCCGGATCCGTGCTACGGGCCGCCGACCGTGATCACCTCGCCCGCGCCGACCAGGGTGATCGCGCCGCCCTCGGCCGTTGCGCCACAGCCGCAACAGCCGACGCCGGCCGCGCCGCGACAAGGTGCCGAGCGGCCCGCCGACGCGATCGACGCTCCGAGCTTGCCCGTTGACGAAGACATGCCGCGCCCGGTCGATGAAGAGACCGAAGGCGAAAAAAGCCAACCGAGCGAGCCGGCAGACCAAACGGACCAACCGACCGCGCCGGACGCGGGTAGTGACGCGGATAAAAAGGCGATCTAGGCGACGATTCGCCGACGATCAATCACAAGCCAGCGCCAGGGGCACTGACCACACGCGGTCGGTGCCCCTATTTGTATAAACCGGCCGTTTGGCGTTCGAGAGCGGTTTGCCGGCCAGGCGGCCGCACCCGAGGTGCGCGATTTGACACCCCCTCGCGCATTTGCCAGACTACGCTTCGCGCGCGGGGTGGTCGACGGCGCTATTGCACGCCCATGCCGCGACGCTGATTGAACTGAAATGCTCCTGACTGCAAGGAGGCGAGGCGCGCGATGACGGCCACTGGCTCCGATTGTTCGGGGGTGCTCCAGGGGCAGCGGGTGGCGCTGGTCGGCAAGCTGGCCGGCATGTCCCGGCGCGAGGCCGCCGAGCTGGTGCGCCAGCACGGTGGAACGATGGTCGAGCGGCCCGACGCGTCGGCCACGCTGGTGGTCGTGGGCGAAAAGGAGCCGCCGGGCGATTCATCCTGGAAAGACGACCTGGATGACGCCGCGCGCAAAGCGATCGATCGGGGGGCGCTGGCCGTCATCGGCGAATCGCAATTCTGGCAGCGCTTGGGCCTGGTCGATCGCGAACACGAGATTCACAGCCTGTACACGCCGGCCATGCTGGCCGGGCTGTTGGACGTGAGCGTCTCGACGATTCGCCGCTGGCAAAGGCGGGGCTGGATCGTGCCGGCGCGCGAAGTGCGGAAGCTGGCATACTTCGATTTTCAGGAAGTCGCCGCGGCACGCCGGCTGGCCGAGTTGGCGGCCGCCGGCATGACGCCCGCGGCGATCGAAAAAACGCTGGCGGCGCTGGCGCGCCAATTGCCCGAGGTCAAGCGGCCGCTGGCGGAGCTTTCGATTGTTGTCGAGGGCAAGCAGTTGCTCGTGCGCCAGCAAGACGGGCTTGTCGAGCCGGGCGGCCAGTTGCGATTTGATTTTGAAGCGGCCGCGGCCGATTCGCCGCCCCAGACCGCCGGCGACGCGCGAGCGGCCGATATCCTGGCGTTCACTCCACGGCCGCAGCCGCCGGCGACGCCCGACGAGCTGATCCGGGCGGCCGGCCAACTCGAGGACGAAGGCGACTTGAGCGGGGCGGCCGAAATGTATCGCGCGGCACTGGCCGCCGGCGGTCCACGCGCGGAGATTTGTTTCCTGCTGGCCGAGCTGCTCTACCAGACGCACGAATTGGCAGCCGCGCGCGAACGCTACTACATGGCCATCGAGTTGGACGAAGACTATGTCGAGGCCCGGGCCAATTTAGGCTGCGTGTTGGCGGAACTGGGGGAGCGAGAGCTGGCCGTGGCCGCGTTCGAGGGGGCGATCGTGTTCCACGACGACTATGCCGACGCGCACTATCATTTGGGGCGCATACTCGACGAGCTAGGGCGCTCGGACGAGGCGATTCCGCATTGGGAGGCCTTCTTGCGCTTGGCCCCTTCGAGCCCCTGGGCCGACGAAGCGCGCCACCGGCTCGGGCGATAGGCCTCGAGCGCCCCCGATCGCCCCGAAGCGGCCATTTTTTCTATACCCGCCCGGCCGCTCGCGCCTCCTTGCAAAAATGGGGGGATATCTTATCTTTCAGGTTGCGCCACGGAAAGGCAGTTTGCGGGACTTGGGCGGAATCTCGGGCCGGTGGCTCCTCGGGCCCGACGGATGTCCTTATTCTACAGGGCACTTCCAACAGCAGCGCGCGGGGAAGCATGAACGGAATTCTTTTTTATCAGAAGGTCAATCCCACGACTTGGGTTTACCTGTCGTCGCTATTGACCATCGCCTTGTATTTCAAATTCAGCCGCGTCTTCAGCGTGCGCAACCTGGACCTGCTTGGGCTGGTGATGCTTGCGCCTGGGCTGTTGATGGTCGAATTCGGGCTGTCGAATCAGGATCGCGGCATCGAGCAAATCGGCTACGTATGGCTGTTCGCGACCGGCGGGTTGTTCATGATTCGGCTGTTTTTGGATCCGATCATGGTCCGCCGCCCCCTGTTGGAGCCGAATCTGTCGGCCGGCGGCATGACGTTTCTGGGCGTTTCCATGCTCATTTTCCTGATGGCCAACGTCGTCAACAGCCGGATGGAGCCCGACGACCTGGCCGGCGTGAAAGGGGCCGAAAAGGTGCAAGCCCTCGAATCGCCCGGCCCCGAGGAAGTACGCGACCTGGCCACGCACGGGCCGGGCTATCCGCTTTTGCACTTGCTGCCCAGCCTCTCGACGCAAGCGCTGATGATCGAGGATACGGCGCGCCAGACTCCGCAGGAGCGCGACTTGCGCCGCGACCGGATCCGCATCGCCACGGCCCGCACGATGGCCATCCTTTCGCACCTGGCCGTCGTGATTGGAATCGTGCTGATTGGCTACCGGCATTTCGACAACATTCGCACGGGCATCGCGTCGGCCACGCTGTATTTGTTTTTGCCCTACACGGCCCAGTTGACCGGCCGCGTCGACCACGTCTTGCCGGCCGCGCTTTTGGTGTGGGCCGTGGCGACGTACCGGCGGCCGCTCGTTTCCGGGATGCTGATGGGGCTGGCCATTGGCGTGATCTATTATCCGGTATTCCTGCTGCCGTTATGGCTGGGTTTTTACTGGCAGCGGGGCCTGTTGCGGTTTTCGGTAGGAGTCGCGTCAACGCTGGCCGTATTGGTCGCTTCGCTGGCGTTTACCTCCGATAGCCTGGCCGCGTTTGCCTCGCAGGTCCAAGACATGTTTGGCTGGACGAGTCTGGTGCCCAGGAGTTTGCAGGGCTTCTGGGGATTCGAGATTCTCGATCCGGCGTATCGCTACCCGGTGCTGGTGCTGTTGGTGGCGTTTTGCATCAGCCTGGCGATTTGGCCGGCGCAGAAAAACCTCGGCACGCTGATGAGCTGCTCGGCGGCGGTCATGCTGGGAACGCAATTCTGGCTCCCGAACGACGGCGGGCTGTACATGGCCTGGTACTTGCCTTTGGTGCTGTTGACGATCTTCCGCCCGAACCTGGAAGATCGCGTGGCGCTATCGGTGCTCGGCGAAGGCTGGTTCCCCCGACGACGCGCGAATCTGGGCAGCGCGGGCCAGGCGGCGTGAACCGCCCGGAGATCTTGAAGAAAAGTGGGGCGGGAGTTCTGAAGACTCACGACCCCCATTGCATTGCAATTCCTACGGGAACTCCGTCGGGCTGAACCCGAGATTGACGATGCTGCAACCGGCCGTGGCGGGGATTTCGAGCGCGCGGGCCCGCTCGAGAATCTCCGGACTTTCGCTGCCCGGGTTGAACCACACTTCGTGGCAGCCGGCGGCGGCGATTTCCTCGAGCATGGCCAGCCCCACGACGGGCGGCAGGTAAACGCTGATCCGATCGAGCCGCGCAAGCGGCACGTCGGCCAGCGTGGCATACGCGGCCAACCCTTCGATTTCGCCCCCTTTGGGATTCACCGGATACACGTCGTAGCCGGCCCGCAAGTGGGCGCGCATCGATTTATTGCCGAACTTCGAGCGGTCGGCGCTGGCGCCCAGGATGGCGACGGTGGGCTTGGACATGAGCGATGGCGCTTGCGCGTCTATTGGGTCGAATCGCGGCGCGCGTCGAGAGTTTTGGGTTTTTTCTGCGCCACGTACCAGTATTTCCAGGCCTTGACGTCGAAATTGTAACTGACGCCGCCGGTCAAATCGACCAAGGCTTGCAGCACGGCGCGGTTCTCGAACTGTCGCTTGATGATTTCGACCTTGCTGCCGCCCATGCTGAACCCGCCGGAGTTCGGCCCGGTGCCGAAGGTGGTGGTCGTTTGCCCGGGTTGGCCCGTTTGAATGCGGAAGGTGTGCGTGGTCACCAGCGCGTCGATCAAAGGGCCGATGGCGCTGGCGTCCTTCATCTCCCTCAGGCCAACCGCCGCGAGATTGACGACCAGGTTGTCTTTGTGCTTGAGCGCCTTTACGTACCGTGCCACGGCGGGTTTGTAATTGTGCGAGACCACCTGGTCGAGTGTGGCCAGGCGGATTTCCTCATCGTGGTCCGACAGCGACACGCCGACCAGCACCTCCATAGCGGCCGGAGAGTTGATCCGCGAGAGCGCCAAGACGTACAACAGGCGCGCGTCGCGGCGGCTGTCGGCTTGCAGGTATTTGGCCAGGGCACCGACCGCGAACGGATCGTCGATGGCCTTGATGCCGGCCACCGCCTGCGGGCCCTTTTCGGTTCCCAGCCAGTTGCTAAAGCGCTTGAGCTTGGCGTTCCACTCCAATTGGGCCTTGGTCGATTTGTTTTGTTGTTCGAGCAGGGTCTCTTCCTGCGGGAGCACCCATTTGCCCGGGGCGATCTTGGACCGCACGTAGCCGTTTTCGATCATCAACTGCTCTTGTGTGACCCAGCGGCCGCCGATCTGGCTGTAGCCTAATCCGTGCCGCGCATCGGCGTGGTTAGGATCGAGCTCGATGATTCGCTCAAGCTGGATCTTGCGCTCTTTGGTCAGCCGATTCTCGCGGCACCATTCGGCCAGCTTCCAATGGCCGTCGACCGTGTCGGGGCACTTGGGGAGGATCTGGTCGTATTTCATTTCAACGGGGCTCTGCCGCCTGACCTCTTTGACCTGATCGGCTTCGAGCGTGACCAGTCCGCCACTGGCGGTCTTGATGACGTAGGCCTTGCGCGGCGATTCGTCGCGGTTCACCAGCTCGCCGCGCACTTCGCCGGCGCTCTGGAGCACGAAGACATCCGCGCGCCCCCGGCCGGCCAACGGGCCGCCCAAAGCGCCGGCCCAAAGCGCGAAAGCAACCGCGGCACGGCAGAGCCGGCCGGCGCGCCAGACGACGGTCACGGCGGATGGGGATGCGTTTCGCACGTGCGCTTGGAAAACCCAAATGGGAGCCGACGCCATCCTTCAGTATACTTGTCGGTACGGATCATGGCGAATCCAAGCGCCGCAAATCGGCCGGATTCGCCGGGTTTTCGCCGTCGTCAGGTAAGCCGATGAGCCAGGTTCCCGATACTCACCGCACAAGCGCGCCCGAGAACGTCGCCTGCGCCGTCGTGACGGTCAGCGACACGCGCACCCCCCAGACCGACACCGGCGGTCAGACGCTGTGCGACCTGTTGTCCGCGGCGGGATTCGAGGTCGCGGCGCGCGAGATCATTCCCGACGAGCCGTCGCTCATGCGGATCCTGTTGGAAAAACTTGCCGCCGACGCGCGCATCGACGCCGTGCTGTTAACCGGCGGCACGGGCATCAGCAGCCGCGACCAGACGTACGAAACGGTCACGGCGCTTTTGACTCGGCCGCTAGCGGGCTACGGCGAATTGTTTCGCATGCTGAGTTTCCAGGAGATTGGCCCGGCCGCCATGCTCAGCCGTGCCACGGGCGGCCTGCTGGGCCGGACCGTCGTGTTGACCATGCCGGGCTCACCCGCCGCGGTCCGTTTGGCCGTCGAGCGGATCATCGTGCCGGAGTTGCGTCATCTGGTCCGCGAAGCGCGCCGCTAGCACGCGGCACTGCTGGAAGCCGGCCGAGGCACATCGGCTCGGCCGTATGCCGCGAATTGCCCTGGATCGCACGGTCGCGTTTGACTAGTCTAGGCGACCCAAAACCGCCACGCTCTCGCGCGCGACGCACGACGCAATCGCCCGCAAGACTCACGTTCGCCCATGGAGGGGCCCATGCGCAAGTTTCTCCTTCTGGTGATCGGCTCGGCCGTTGCTTGTGGCGGCTGGTACTTTTCGCGGCATTACACGATTGAAGGACTGGGCGGGCTGACGCTGAGCCCGAAGAGCGGCGGCGTCGGCGAGACCTACGGTTCAAATCTGCCGGGCGTCGAGCGCGACGGCAACGCGATCCACGTGGCGTCGTTCAACATCCAGGTATTCGGCGAGAAGAAGCTTGGCGATCCGCGGATCACGCATCTTTTGGCCGAAATCGTGCGGCGTTTCGACGTCGTTGCCATTCAGGAAATTCGCTCCACGCAAACCATCCTGCCGCGGTTCGTCGACGAGATCAACCTCACGGGGCGCCATTACGATTACGTCATCGGGCCGCGGCTGGGGCGCTCGTCGAGCAAGGAGCAATACGCGTTTGTCTTCGACACGGCCAGCATCGAAATCGATCGCGCGGCGCTGTACACCGTTTCGGATCCCGACGACCTGCTGCATCGCGAACCGCTCGTGGGCTGGTTTCGCGTGCGCGGCCCGCCGGCGGATCAGGCGTTCACCTTTACACTGGTCAATATTCACACGGATCCGGACGAAACCGGCCGGGAGCTCGATGCGCTGGCCGACGTATTTCGCGCGGTGCGCGACGACGGGCGAGGCGAAGACGACGTGATCCTGTTGGGCGATTTGAACGTCGACGAAGCCCATCTGGGCCGCCTGGGCCGGATTTCCGCCATCCACTGGGCCGTTTCGCGCGTGGCCACCAACACGCGCGGCACGAAACAATACGACAACATCATCTTTTCCGAGCTGGCCACCACCGAGTACACTGGCCGCTGGGGCGTGTTCGATATGATCCGCGAGTTCAACCTGACGGTTGAAGAAGCGCTGGCGATCTCGGACCACCAGCCGGTGTGGGCCGAGTTCGGCTTGCTGGAAGGCGGGCCGCGCGGCCGCATCGCCACCCGGCCGTTCAACGCGACGAGCAAGTAGACTGTTGAAAAGCGGGACAGGCGCCTCGCGGCTCCGTCGTCGAGGTGGCCTCAGTCGGCTCGGAGCCAGTCCTGGTATTCAACCAAGGGTTCGGCGTGATGCGCACCAGCGCGCGATTCAACGAAGCGCTCGTCTACGCCTCGGAGCTCCATGCCGGCCAGCGCCGCAAAGGCTCGGGCGCGCCGTACATTTCTCACCTGCTGGGCGTGACGGCCATCGTGCTGGAACACGGCGGCAGCGAGGACGAAGCGATCGGGGCGCTGCTGCACGACGCCGTCGAAGACCAGGGGGGCGCGCCGCGGCTCGAGGAAATTCGCCGGCGTTTCGGGCCCGTGGTGGCCGAGATTGTCGACGGCTGCACCGATTCCGACACCACGCCCAAGCCCCCGTGGCGCGAGCGCAAGGAGGCCTATATCGCGCAAGTTTCGGACGCCGGCCGCTCGGCGCAGCTCGTTTCGGCGGCCGACAAACTCTACAACGCGCGCTCGACGATCGACGATTACCGCGTGTACGGCGAATCGGTCTGGCAGCGCTTTACGGCCGGCCGCGAAGGCGCGCTTTGGTACTTCCGAACCATCGCCACGCGATTCGATAAGCTGCAAGGCACTCCTCTGTTAGGCCAACTCGAGCGCGCGGTGGCCGAGCTCGAGCATCTCGCCGCCGCCGGCCGCGGCGAGACGTGAAGAATCGGCACCGGTCCTATGTAGATCGTCTATTTGGCGCCCGGCGCGGCTGGCGGATACTTCGGTGAATTCAAACCCAGCGACGGCGGCCCGAGAAAAGGGGATGCAGGCTGCGTCCCTTTTTGCATGCCCATTCGGTTTCAGGGATACGGCATGTACGGTGCCAGATGATAGTACAGGCGATAGTGATGTTCTTCCTTGGCGATTTGCGCCAAATTGCGGCCCTGCGAATCGCGGTAGTCGGTATCCGCCCCGGCGGCCAGCAGGTGCTTGACGCTGTCGAACGATTGGCCCCACACAGCATGGTGCAGCGGGCTCCAGCCGTCGGGATCGAGCGCGTTGGGCTTCGCCCCCCCGTTGTACAACATCTCCACGATCCTTGGCCAACTGTTTCGCGCCGCGCACATCAGCAGCGTCCAACCCTTGGCGTTGCGAATATCCGGCTTCCCGCAATCAATCAGGTACTTGAGAACCGCTTTTCGATCGCCGCGCTCGGCAGATTGAAACACCGGTAATTCCTCTTTCCAGGTTTCCAGTTCCGTGTATGGCGTCAAAGAGAGCAGAAACTCGGTAAAACTGTCGGCGATCAGATTGGCACGGTCGTCGCGCTCAATGCCTTCGTGAGAGCGGTCCCAATAGTAAACCTTTCCGTAGTTCTCTTCGCTCAGGTCAATGCAGACTGGGTCACCCATCGCGTCCATGATGGGAACGAGGTTCTCCGGGATGCGGTCGGAATAGGCCTCTGCAGTGTGCAGGATGTCACTAGCTGTGAAGCGATGATCCGGGATGATACCCAAGTTCGAGTCGATCCCGATTTCGTCGAGAGTTCCGCCTGGATGGAGCGCGCGAGTCTTTACGACGTGTGGCCAGTAACCGGCATTGAAGCGCAACAGGAACTCTCGGTAATCGTCAGGAAAATCGACGTCCAAGTCATCCTCGAGCTGACGAAGTTGATCCTCCGTAATTGGATCCCAACAATTCTGTAGTCGGTCAAAGATGGGCAGCGTATAATCCATGAACTGCGACTCCGCTTGTGTCGGACAGTTATTAAGTCACCGACTGTGATCCGGAGACCGGCGGTTTTTGCAGCTTGTTCCTCAATTCGCGATCAAGCTTTTCTTTTGCCCGCTGCAATCGCAACTCGATTGCGCCCTCCTCTGATGGATTGGCAGGTGCAGCACCCGGTGGATGCGTGATCTTCATGCCGCGATGCATTTGGACGTAGATCCAATGGACTTCTCCGTAGAAGTCCCTGAGAGGCTCCTTGATCGCGTCGATCATCTCGTCCGGTTGCACGTACTTTGTAACACGAATGTTCTTGGCAAGCTCATTGAACGCGGCCGCTGTCTGCCTGCGGGCCGCCGTGTGGGCGAGTCGAATGGGGTCGTTGGCGTCCGCGTAGGCGGCTCTCAGGTTCTCTCTCGCTTGTTCACGAATGTTCGCAGCAAGCTCCTTGCCCAAATCGTAGGCGCCCACGATGTCCCCCAGCAGAGGTGTGGCGCGAACGATTGCGCCACCGACGCCGTGCGCTTCCACATCCTCGGCAAAGAATACCAAAGTGATCGCTCCACCAATAATCGGAATTGCCTTCCCGAAGTTCTTAGCTTGGCTTGCAAGCCTCGAGGCAATGCGTTTGCGAATTGTTCCCAGAGGCCCTTTGCCCTTCATTGCCAACGCGTTCACCTCTCTGGCCACCTTGGGATCGAGCGTGTACTGCCGTGCCACACTAGCCGCCCCGATGTGCGGTAACTCGTTTAGTTCCCTTGGCACCAGTTGCATTCGTCCGGTGAAGATCGTCTGGCCTTTATGTTTTCCAATTTCAGTTGTAAGGCCGTCGTGGTGAAAAACAAAGTTTGCCTCCGGTGTCGCTTTGCCCGTATGCTCCTTCCACGCATTCAGGGCTTCTGATCTATCGAAGGATTGCTTTCCCGTGATCGCGATGACAATATCTTCGCCCTCAACTGCCCACTTGTCGAAGATCGGGAGTCCCTTTTTGTACTCAATCTCCTTAACGATGTCGCCAGTCGAGAGTTCGATAGGGTTGTCCAGCTTGAACACACCGTTGCCCTCGGTGCCCTGGATCCACTCTCCGGCCGGCAGCCGTTTGCCGAAAGGCATCGCCTTCGATGGCTTTCCTTCGGCTCGATGGCCCGTTGATTTCTCCGTGGTTGTTTTTTGCTTCCCTTGCGCGCCGCCGCGGCGCGGCGCGGCGGCAAGCAGAATCGCGCCTTCCGCCGCGTTAGATGAAGCGTCAATGTCGTCCGCATCAAAGGCGTCCTCCGGGCGCCCGAGTTCCTCGGCGATCAGTTGACCGATCGAGTTGAGCGTACGCGGCGTCAGTCTTAGCCCGCGGTCGGTCCAGTGCTCGGCAAATATCGCCAGCGAGTCGCGCC